>CAZCKG010000070.1:0-8644 GCA_964498825.1 uncultured Methanosarcinales archaeon | reverse complement strand
TAAAATCAGTTTAAAATCAGTTTAAAATCATAGATTTCAGGAAGGATTTCAATTGATAGAAGAAATGAAAGGCTCCAAGGATCCAAAAACAATGTATGATTCAGTAGTAGAAAAAGATTCAAAATATGTAATGCAAACTTATGGGCGCCAGCCTCTCGTAATTTCAAAAGGGAGCGGAGCACTTGTTCAGGATATTTATGGAAAGGAATATATCGACTGCGTTGCGGGAATTGCAGTAAATAATGTCGGACACTGTCACCCAACAGTCGTTAGGGCTATCCAGACTCAAGCTGAGAAATTGATGCATGTTTCTAATCTTTACTATACCGACATTCAGGCCGAACTTGCGGAAGCTCTGGTTTCGATTACAGGGATGGAACGTGTTTTTTTCTGTAATTCGGGAGCTGAATCCGTGGAAGCTGCAATGAAACTTGCGCGTACGGTATCGGGTAAAAGCGGTTTTGTAGCAGCTGAACATTCCTTCCATGGCAGGACTATAGGGGCACTCAGCGTTACTCACAAAAGCATGTACAGGGATCCCTTCATGCCTCCTGTGAGCTCTGAAACAAGCTTTGTCCCTTATTCCGATGTCGATGCGATCAGGAATGCAATTTCAGAAAATACTGCGGCAGTAATCCTCGAACCTATTCAGGGAGAAGGTGGAGTAAATATACCGAATCCCGAATACCTTAAAGAGGTCAGGGAAATCTGTGACGAAACCGGAACTCTCCTCATATTTGACGAAGTGCAGACAGGCTTTGGAAGGACAGGCACATGGTTTTGTAAAGAACAGTTCGGAGTAGAACCTGATATTATGAGTATGGCAAAGGCAATAGGAGGAGGTTTCCCAATGGGTGCTATCGCAGCAAGGGAGGACGTAAGCTTCGGGCGCGGACAGCATGCTTCCACCTTTGGAGGAGGACCTTTAGCCTGTGCAGCAGCCCTTGCTTCAATTAAGGTAATAAAGGAAGAGGAGCTCCTGAAGCGCTCAAAAGAGATGGGAACTTATTTTACAGAAAAGCTCACGAATATGAATAGGGATGACATTGTGGAAGTCCGCGGAAGGGGGCTCATGATTGGAGTCGAAATCAAGTACCCCTGTAGCAAATTCGTAGATTTTGCAAGGGAAAACGGAGTACTTGTAAATTGTACGTCGGATTCGGTACTTCGCCTCGTTCCTCCACTTGTGATTACAAAAGAGCAGATAGACACGGTAGTTGATGTGCTTGAGCAGGCCTGAACTGATAAAAAAAGAAATTTTCGATATTGCAGAGTACGTTCCCGGAAAATCTATTGAAGAGATAGTTTCTGCCTATGGACTTGATCCTGCTGCTGTTATCAAGCTTGGCTCAAATGAAAACCCCCTGGGACCTTCTCCGAAAGCTGTTCAGGCTCTGGTCGATGCAGCCCCTTTAGCAAATATCTATCCATCAGCAGATGCTATTGAACTTAGAGAGGCCCTCTCTAAATATACAGGTTTTCCGGTAACAAATCTCATAGCATCTGGACCTGGAATGGATGGACTGCTTGACGGACTTTGCAGGCTAATAATTGAGAAGGGAGACGAAGTAATAGTACCTACTCCTACCTTTTCCTATTATGAACTTCCAGCCAGGGCGTGTGGAGGAAAGCCTATTTTTGTCAGGAGAAATCCAGATTTCTCTCTTGATCCAGAGAAAATTCTGGAGACTGAATCTTCCCGGACAAAAATAATCTTCCTTTGCTCACCTAATAACCCATCAGGCAATCTTATTCCGGAAGCTGATCTTATAAAAATCCTTGAAAATACCAGAACCCTTGTGTTTGTCGACGAAGCTTATGTAGAGTTTGCGGACAGGAACCTTTCAGGGCTTGTAAGGAAATATGATAACCTTGTCATTGGCAGGACCTTTTCCAAGGCATTCGGGCTTGCTGGCCTGCGTCTGGGCTACGGAATCATGCCTGAATGGCTCGTAAAAGAGTATATACGAGCAGCAACACCTTTTTCCGTAAGCCTTCCGGCTTTAAAGGCAGGAATAGCTGCCCTTTCGGATACCGACCATCTTAGAAAGAGTATAGAGATTACAAGGAAGGGTCGAGAATATCTTAAAGAAAAAATTCCCTTTAAGGTTTATCCATCTCAGGCAAACTTTGTACTTGTAGATGTTGCCCCTTTGAAAGCAAAAGCAGTCGCCGAAAATCTAATGAGAAAAGGAATAATCGTGCGTTCATGTGATTCTTTCAGAGAGGCGGGAGATACTTTCATAAGGGTAACAGTCGGAACTTCAGAACAAAATGAAAAAGTTATCAGAGCTTTTGAAGCTGCAAAAAAAGAGGTTTGAAATCTCTATTTTTCATTTTTATTAGTTATTCCAACAGTTAATTATTCTAATAGCTGTTTCTTCAAATTCCAATTTTCAGGTATCTGATTATTCTATTTCTTCGATTTTCATAAGAGGATAATTCAGTTCTGAGTCATATTCCATCCCGACTTTAACCCTAACAGAACCATACTTTACACTGATTTTTACTTTAAGCATAGGTCCCTGAAGTTCGGAATACCCAAATTCACCGTTTAGTTTATTTTTCAACATCTCCCGATCGATTTTTACGGAAATATTTTCCACATAAGGCTGGACTGAAATACTTTCCTGGATAGCCTGTTCTAAACTTGAGGCGGTATTCAAATTTACAGGAGAACCCGTAAACTGGTGGTAGAGGGCCCCGAGCTTAATTCCTGCTTCAAAAAGTGCGTTATCTCTGTCAGTTACTTTCTCTTGAGTCAAATTAGTCAAATAAATCTCTCCCTGAAGAACATCCGTAAATGAGAATTTTGAAATTGATTAATCTGCTGCTTTTATTAGTCGATCTCAGTGCTTTTCCTTCCTTCCCCCGGCTTTTACTCCTTTATTTCGGTACTCCTTATTGCTTAAGTTACTCAATAAAGGAATCCTGAGAAAGGGAGAAAAAATGTATGTCAGCATTAGAATAAAAGGCAGGAAAGAAAAGATTCGCATGTACTCTGTACCATATTGCGAATCTACGAAATAAAGAAGCATGGTTAACCCGAAAATAGCGGCTATAAAAGCCAGGACCCTGACATTTCTGATCTTCGGATAGTTTACTGAACTTACCATGAGAATAGAAAGGACAAGAGTAAGAGCTAAAAGAATGTCTATCCTGACAAAACTATGACCTAGAAGCAGGTAAGTAACAAGCATAACGCAGCCTGCAGTAATAGGAAGCCCTTCAAATCCATTTTTCTGGGAAGTTATGGACGAATTGAAACGGGCAAGCCTGAGCACACCACATACAGCGTAAAAAGCTGGAAATACTGCAACAAGAGGATCATCTCCTCCGAATCCGATATATATAAGAAGAGCAGGGGCAACCCCAAAAGAAACTGCGTCAGACAGAGAATCAAGATGCTCCCCCAATTCTCCTCCTCTGAACCGTCTGGCAATATACCCATCTGCCCCATCTGCGACTGCACCTAGTAGAAGAAAGATTAAAGCAAGGTCAAAAGAACCATTATGGGCAGCTGAAATGGCGCTAATCCCGCAGATCAGGTTCAAAAGAGAGACCAGGTCCGGGAGTCTTAACATTTGAAATACATTCATATTCAAAATTCCCTGTCACTTTTTATTATTGCTATAACAGTCTTGCCTGCAAGTACACGATCCCCTTTCCTGACTGCGATGTCAAAATCATGAGGAATTGTTACATCAACCCTTGATCCGAAACGAATCATTCCTATACGTTGTCCCTGCTCGACAGTATCATTTACCCTTGAGTAAGAGACAATCCTGCGGGCAACGGTACCTGCAATCTGTATAACGCTGACATCTCCATATTTGCTATGGATAATAAACTCATTTCTTTCGTTCCTTTCAGAATCTTTACGATAAGCAGGGAGATATCCTCCTTTCTTATATGTAATTTCTCTGATTTTTCCGGAAATAGGGGCTCTATTTACATGAACGTTTTGAAAAAACATGAAAATACAGATCTTCCTGTCTCTGATATCTATAACGGTACCATCGGCAGGAGAAATCATATAATCATCCGAAACCTCAACTTTTCTTTCGGGATCTCGGAAAAAAATAATCATGAAAGAAGTTAGTGCTATTCCCAGGTAAGCAGCATGGTGAAGAGAAGAGCTGTCCATTGCCCTGGAAAGAATCGCAAACATTCCGGTTATAGATACCGCAGTAAAAAGCCAGGGTTCCGAGCCCTTCGCAAACATTGGCTTCAATCCCCCTCAGATCTATGTAAAAGAGATTTCAGCTCTGCTGAAAGTATGACCCACAAACCGTCAATCATTTCCAGTAGTTCGGGCAGAACTCGGAGAACCGCATATGAGATTGCAAAAAGAGCAATTCCTGAACCTGCTTTTGCTATATAATTGTGCGCGATTACAAAACTGTCAGCACCAAACCACTGCTCTCCGTAAGCTATTACCACAAAAATATCCCTGATAAGGTTTAAAACATAAATTACAGGCACGGATATAATGAAAGCCGTAGCCAGACGATTAAGGGGAGCTCTCACTGCTGCTATAAGCCCCATAAAGAGAGCTATACTCTCAATTGCCGTACAGGCAAGAATGATCTCAACTGTATATCCATTTAGAGTTATCATATTCCAGGCCTTCAGATATGCAGGAACTTCGAGATACTGGAGGACCCAGAGAACCTGGGAGGTAACTTCTCCAATGATCCAGGTATTCAGAGCCGAGAAATTCGCAAATGGAAAATAAACGAGAGCTCCGAGTGCACTGGCACTGGTAAGCATTGAAGTTATATCAAGGGAACTGATCTCGTCCTGAACTGATAACTCCGAGTGAAGGACTTTTCTATTTTTTAGAATATGAAGAGGACCTTCCCTGTATTCACGAAACATAATGTAGGCAACAAGTAAACAAAGTAGAGTAACTATTATTGTCAGGATAACGTTAGTATAGTCCAGGACTTCTAAATAATGGAGAGGCTGGTAACTCCAGTGAATGGAAAATACACTCCACCCGACCCCACCTACAAGTTTACGAATTCTGAAATTTCTGGGGATGACGGATGAAACAACCATTAATCCGACTGCGAGCCAGAGCACATTTTCTATCATTTTTTACGCACCTTTTTTGCCCGAGATAAGATGAATTCGAGATTTCTGTCCTCATTATTCCCAATACATGGGAGATATCTCGAGCAAGTTGTGAAGTTTAAGAAGAATGACATATTAAATTCTCTAAAATATAATGATTTTCATAGAAGTTTTTTAAAGACTCAAAATTCATACTCATATTAGAATTCAAAGGATATGGATTTTACTTACAAAGAGTATTGATTTTATTTGCAAAAAATATTATTTTACTTTCCCAAATTTTATTTTTCTATATTAGTACTTATTCATCAGTACTTATTCGTCAGTACTTATTCGTCAGTACTTATTCATCAGAGATAAAGATCAAGTGAGCATTGCAAATTAGATAACAAATTTCTATTATACAAAAATAGCGTTAGAAAACTACTCCTATTCAAGTAAGTATCTCAAATCAAAAAAAATAAAAGTAATAGAGAAAGAGGCTTTTAGTTCCAACAAAAGAGAAACATTTAAGAGAGGTTACTGCATAAGGGACTTTTTTGCTTGATGAAAATTTGATTTAAAATGTCAAAAATCAACAAGACAACTAAAATGAGACTCGAGAGAAAAAGTCCAAAAAAGAAGCTCTGGAGAAAGTAATCAAAATGGTTAGGAAGAATAATTGAAATAAGATGACGAATTTCTAGTTATACTCAATAATAATATATTATTATCTGGCATCTTTGCCAATGAAACTGATTCAGAAAAATATTGGTGGCTGGAAAGAAAATCTCAGGGAAGACTAACTTGCGAAGGCGTTTTATGAAACCTCAAACCCCTAGCTTAACCGTTGATACCATAATCCTCTTTAAAAATAGGCTTGTTCTTGTGAAGAGAAAAAATCCTCCATATCAGGGAAGGTTTGCCCTTCCTGGTGGCTTTGTTGAAATAGGGGAAAGTACAGAAAAAGCAGCCTCAAGAGAAGCTTTTGAAGAGACGGGTCTTTCTGTGGAGATCATTAAACTTTTAGGGGTCTATTCCGATCCTCAACGCGACCCCAGAGGCCATACAGTTTCAATATGCTACCTCGCAAAGGGATCAGGAAAGCTAAGATCAGGATCTGATGCCGCTTCTGCCGAGCTTTTTGAGCTTGATTCTATTCCTGAACTGGCTTTTGACCACAACAAAATAGTAAATGACGCAAAAAGTGATATTAATGCAGTTCTGTACCAAATGCAAAAGTATGATGTTTCCTAAAGATGGTAATTATCAGTGCAGGAAATGTGGAAACGTAATACCTATAGAAAATGATGCAAAGAATTTTGTTTCCAAAGCCAAGATCGACGATCGTGAAGTAGTGGTTCTGGAAGGTGAACAAACAGCAGGTCTTCCAACAACAAATACAAAATGTCCGGAATGCGGACATAATACTGCAGCCTGGTGGCTCAGACAGCTCAGATCTGCAGACGAATCTGAAACCCGTTTCTTCAAATGTACTAAATGCGGGTTCACCTGGAGAGAATACGACTGAAACCCGGTTGTTCTTCTGTAAAACCCTTGAAAGGTCATATCCCTAAAAGTTAATTATCAATCTAGCTTCTCTCCTGCTTCAGCAGAGCCTGAAGCCTTCCGGTTTTTGACCAAAAGTTATATAGTTACCGGGAGTTTGAATCTAGTGATTTTCCGATTCAAGATAGATATTTATCCATATTCGGAAAATCTATCCTTATAATAGATCGAATACTTACGATTCTGTAAAGAAATTTATATATCTCAAGGGTAATAAAGAGTTTAAAACTTAAATTTATAGCGGAGAAGAATTATGTTTAAGGCAGCAATTAATGCAGAGCTTCTGAAGGACGCGATTGCCTCACTGGCTGTAATTGTAGATGAGGTCAGATTCAAGATGAAACCGGAAGGTATTTCGGTAAAAGCTGTTGATCCTGCCAATGTTGCAATGGTAATCTTTGAGCTTGGATCATCCGCTTTTGATGAATATAGCGCTGATGAGAGTGAGATCGGAATTGACCTGAATAAGATTACAGACCTGCTGGGGATTGCAGATAAAAACGACACAGTCCGGATGGAACTTGAAGAAGGAAATCATAAACTCCTGATTGATGTCGGAGGGCTGTCTTATACCCTCTCTCTTCTCGACCCTTCTACAGTTCGTGCAGAACCCAGAGTTCCCCAGCTTGAGTTGCCTGCAAAAGTTGTCCTGAACGGCACAGATCTCAGGCGTGCGGTGAAAGCTGCAGAAAAAATAAGCGATCATATGCTTCTGGGAGTCTCCGGAGATTCCTTCTATATGGAAGCAAAAGGTGATACTGACCAGGTTCGCTTAGAGATGGGTAGAGATCAACTAATTGACCTGAAGGCAGGTGAAGCATGTTCCCTTTTTTCGCTGGACTATCTGACAGATATAGTTAAGCCCACGAACAAAGTAAACGAAGTTAGTCTTTCCCTCGGAAGGGATTTTCCAGTAATTATAGACTTCGAAATTGCAAACGGCACAGGAAGAATTTCTTACCTCCTTGCCCCGAGAATTGAGTCGGATTAATGATGCAGGCCGAAAAACTTGCATTTTATCCGTTTATTTCAGAAGCATCTATCCATGTTGAAAATTTGGGTATTTCCCTTGATAATCTGCTTAATTCCCGGGCTTACAGAGCTGCAAGGGCCCGGGGAATAGAAAGGGTAAAACAAGCTCTGGAAGGGGAAATCAAGAAATCTCCTCTTTCAGGAGAAGTCCAAATTCTCGCAGAACTCCTTTCTTACCCTTTTGCCAGAATGCTGGTTGCCTGTGTGGATGACCAGCTTTTTACCCGGCGCTATGCTCTGGCAGAAGCCAAAGCTGCCTATACCTTATTAAGAAACGAAACCCCTGTTTTTTTACTTGAATTCGGAGAAGATTTCGGAATTTCAGCGGAATTAAGAGATTCCTATTTCAGCATGCATTTTACGGACTATATCCGCTTTTCAAATTCACTGAAAGACCCAACCTGGAAACTCACAAACCGCCAGTTAAAAACCGGCAAGGTGAAAATTACTAGGGAAGAAATTGCAAGGCTCTTTGAAGAAGCGATCAGAGAACGTATTGAACGATCTTTTCCGATTCCAGAAATTCCTGAGGAGATTTCGAGCTTCTGTGCCCCTTACGTTGCCGAGGTAAAGGATCAGTTCGAGGTCCAGAAGAAAAAATTCGGGGCAACGGATTTCGGAACTGTAGAACCTGAACTCTTTCCCCCCTGCATTTCACATGCCCTTGCAAACGTTCAGGGAGGTGTAAACCTTGCTCATTCAATGAGATTTGCCATGACCTCTTTTTTGCTGAGCGTGGGAATGTCAGTAGACGAAATACTCAATCTTTTTAATATTTCCCCTGATTTTGACGCAGAAAAAACCCTTTACCAGATAGAACACATTGCAGGCGCCACGGGAAATACATATAAACCCCCAGCCTGCGATACCATGAGAACCTACGGAAACTGTATAGGAAAAGATAGGTTGTGTGAAAAAATCAACCATCCTCTAGGGTATTACGAGAAGAAAATTTATTTTAAAAATAAAGAGAAGGAAAATGAAA
>CAZCKG010000069.1:0-8754 GCA_964498825.1 uncultured Methanosarcinales archaeon | reverse complement strand
ACCTGAGCTGCAGGAGACATTTTTCGAAGGTCAGCTTTTTCCGGCCTTCCCATCCGTGCTCCTATTCTAGAAGGAGCTCTGGGAAAAACCTTAAACCCACTGAGAAAAGCCGCAGCATCCACCATATTATCAGTATCAGGCATCCGAGACTTTTCTTTCAGATTCGCATCAAGCCCAAGGCAGAAAATGAAAGGTAGAGACTCACTTATACAGATTGTATCATCTTTTACTCTGTGCAATACAAGGAGTTTTTCCAGTATATACTTGGTACCCTCTTTAAGGCAAGCTTCCAGAGGCAACCTGAGAATTCCGTCTTCAGTCGAAAAATTTCCGTTCTCAGCCACGAATTTCCTTAAAGCCTCAAATTCGTTCCTTTTTATATCATGCCAGAGATAGGTAAATTTAGGATGCAGTGGAACGTTAAATTCCTCTGCAAGCCTGAGCGCCAGGACAGCTGATGGGTTTTTCAGTTCATGATCAGGTATTTTTTCGGGGCAGGCTGCCTCATAACCATAATGCCACCATTCAAAAACATAAGGCGAAGGCATAAGGGGATGGTTGTTTTCAAGGAAATCCCCATAATTGATCAGGATTTCTCCGATATCCACTATTGCTTCTACCTGGGGGCGAATTTCGTAGGCTTCCTTTATATTATCTACGCGGACAAGATCCCCGGAACAAAGGCGGACAGTCGGCCCTTCTATCGAATCAACAGCAGACATGGCTGCAGCCTTTCCAGGTCTTTCAACCTTGAGCTGAGTTCCATTACTGATGAAATCGTCAAGCAAGACCATGGTAGCAGGATTGACTCCTGCAGCCGCAAAAGATGTATTTCTTGAGCGACCGTAACGAAGTCTGAACCCTCCAGGCCTGGAAGGATGGGAAAAAACGGGCCTTCCTGCAATCAGGTCTCTTATGTACTTATCCTTTGGCTTGATTTTGTTTTTCTGCTCGTTTTCTTCATCCCCTCCGCTTTTTGCCCCTCCTATAAGCGTTTCCAGCCATTCCCAACCATCCATTTTCAGCTTGTTAACATGTTTTTTAACCTTGGGGGCTTTGAGAGCAAGTCCTTCAGCAAGTACAAGGCACATTCCCCCTCTTACACGGTTTGTCCCGATTCTTTCCAGATCCCTATGCCCTTCAACCTCAGCTTCCTCAGTAGGATCCCCATCTATGCAGACAGGACAATTCTGAACTATCAAACGGATTTCATCTTCAGAGGGAGTGTATTGCAGGCTTGCAACTCTCTTGTAAAGCAGGATTTCTTCCACATAACGCTCTACTTCTTCCGGCCTTGGTTTATAACGATCAATCCCTATTCCACGCCTTACATAGTCACCAACAAGCACGGAGAGGGCCTGGGCTGTTCCTCCTGCACTCCGGATGGGCCCGGAATAGAAAATTCGGATATATTGAGAACCGTCATCGTTTTTACCCAGTTCAACCTTGTCAATTCCCTCAATAGGAGCTGCAACCACTCCTTCTGTAATGACAGCCATGGAAACACGGATTGAAGCCTCAACTGCATCCTTTTTTGAGCTAAAGCTTCCTACTTCTCCTTCAGCTATTAAACGCCCGATCTCGAGAGCAGCTTCTTCCCTGGACATCCTGGTTTCGAGTTCTCGGATCTTTACAGCAACTCCTTCCACCCCTATGAGATTTTCAACCCTATCTGCAAGATCCTTGGCAAGGGGGATTTCTACAATAGGCTTTGGGTCTCCTCCACGAGCCCGAGCTCTGTTTGCAATTTCAATTGCCTCTTTGAGCCTTGTTTCAAGTTCATTGAAATATTCATGCATTTCCTTGCTTGCAATAGTTTCGCCCATTTGAAGCCCCTTTTAGCAGAATAATAAAACAATAGAAAACCGGATTATCTTTGCTTGCGAAAAGATCCTGAGGCAAAGATACCTGAGAGAGCAGTTATGAAAAAGACAAACATGCCGACCCAAAGAAGATAGTTTCCTACTTTTTCCACGCCCAGAACCATCAAAAGTAGACCTGCAGCCAGAATTACAAGATTAATTTTGTTTATCCTTTTGTTCTGGTTAATGACTTTTTTATAAGCTCTCATTTTTACCATATTATCCTTTTTCTCTGCCTTCAAAAACATCCCTCTCAAGTGTTTGATCAAACTTTCTTCGCTTTTTACATTAAACCTAAACAACAAATCTTATTGACGATGCTTCTCTCAACCTGTTAATGAGCGCATCCCCAAGTCCTGAACGGTTGAAAGAACCATCAGCTATTATTATATCCAACCCTTTCCTGTCCAGATCCCTGAGCCCTTCAAAAAGTTTTCTGGCAGCAACTTTCGGTTCTTCTCTGGATCCTAATAAAAAGTATTCTTCTACACCAGGCTCTTTAAAGGCAAGAAGACTTGCAGTTTCTTCACTGAGCAGGAGTCCAATTTTCTTCCCTTCATTCCTGCTCTTTTCAAGCAGCTCTATAATCTTTTCCGAAACTGCTTTATTTTCTCCTTCCACAAGTGCTACCTTTGTGTCAGGAATATAGTGTCCGTATTTTTGACCTGCCTTTTTTTCCAGCTGGACTTCATCAGCACCGGCTTTGCCTTGTTTATATCCTGACCTGATCTTCCCTATAACTCTTTCAAGTTCTTCAATTACCACAGCTCCGGGTCTGAGCACAACGGGAGGCTTGACAGTCATATCAATAACAGTTGACTCCAGCCCTATGACTGCTTCCCCTCCGTCAATAATTGCATCGATTCTGCCATCAAGGTCAGCTATTACATGGGCTGCAAGGCTGGGACTGGGCTTTCCTGAAAGGTTTGCACTGGGAGCCGCAAGAGGTGTGCCTGCCCTTTTTACAAGTTCAAGAGGAATTAGATGGTCAGGCATGCGTAATCCTATTGACTGCAGATTTCCTGAAGTTATCTCAGGGACAGTATCTTTTTTCTCCAGAACAATTGTAAGGGGTCCTGGCCAGAAAGCTTCCATAAGCTTCAAAGCCTGCCCGGGAATGTTTTTTGCAACTTTCTCAACGTCTTCCCTGGAATGGACAAGCAGGCTAAGGGGGTTTCCCGGAGGCCGCTCTTTCGCCTCGAAAATTTTTCGGACTGCCTCGGGGTTCAGGCCATTGGCTCCAAGCCCGTAGACGGTTTCCGTGGGAAAAGCTACAGTTCCGCCACTCCTTATTATTGCTGCCGCCTCATTAAGAATGGCTTCAAAGTTTTCTTCGGAAATCCGAAAAATCCTGGTTTCTGTCTTATTTCCGTTTTCTGCCTGCACTGGAGATGAACCCCTTTAGGATTGTTGTTTTCTTTTTCCTGATTTTGTAGCTTTTTTGTAGTTTATTCCTTCAACTATTTTCAGCTACTTTCAGTGACCTCATTAACTTTCAGCCATTTAAGCCATTATTTCTTCAACCATTTACCCAGAGCAACTTCAAGTTCTTTATGGTTTTTTGCGTAGTCTTGCAAAGTGATTCCTTCAAGGGTTGCATCAAGTGCCTGCCTGCAGGCAGTGGCTCCGGCTGCCGTACCCATAGGATGCGCGTGGATTCCGCCGCCGAACTGCATAATAACATCTTTTCCGAAGATAGAGTAAAGATCAGGAATCATTGTGGGGGCAAGTCCTCCAGATGCGACCGGGAACATAGGCTTTAATCCGCCCCAGTCCTGGAACAGGATGTGCTGGCTTTCATCAGCAGGGACTTTATCAAGCACACATTCGTCGCGAAGAGTTAGAACCTCATGCTTTTCTCCGTGCATCTTTCCGACAACTGTACCTATATGGAGCTGATCAAGCCCGATTAGTCTGCAGAGCTTGGCAACAACGACCATACTGATACCATGACGGGGATTTCGGGTGTAAGCCGAATGCATGCACCGATGCGCATGAAGAACCAGTCCCGCATCCTCGGATTCTTCACGAAGGGTCTGAAGGGCAGTCCAGCCTGCAGGTACAACATCAATCATTGCATAACTTGCACCTAGATCTTTGAGAACATTCAGGCGCCGAGTCATCTCTTTACATGTAGCGGCTGTAATGTTACAGAGGTACATTTTGCGCTCTCCTGTTTCAGACTCTGCCTTTTCTGCAAGCTTGAGAGTCAGTTCAGCTCTTTTTTCAAAGCTGTTAAATTTCTGGTCCGTAAGGTTTTCGTCATCTTTAACAAGGTCGCAGCCGCCTGCAAAGGAGTTGTAAGCAACTTCAGCATGTTTTTCAGAATTTAACCCAACTTTAGGCTTTACAATAGTCCCTATAAGAGGCCTATCCTGAACGCCAACCAGTTCCCTGATACCCGACAAACCAAATTTAGGGCCTTTGAACTCCCGTAGCATTGATTTCGGGAAAGCAATATCCTGAAGCCTTAGGTTGTCAACGATTTTCATACTCAGGATATTTCCTGCAACTGCACTGAGAACCTGCGGGACCGAACCCAGTTCAAAGAGTTCTTCTGAATAAGCCACCCTTACAGTCTGTGCGTTTTCATCCACGTAAAAGACATGAGGCTTCAGTTTCTCTGCAAGTTCTGGACTCAGCGTGGCAATTTCAGTCCAGGAATCTATAGAGCTTTCTCCTGCCATATGAGTTGCAGCTTCCTCAAAATTCACTCCTGCTGTCGGTTCGATATGGAATTCACAGACCAGATCCGTGTCTTTCGGGTTGTAGCCGATGTCTATATAGTCCCTTCGCATTGTCTTTACTCCTTACTCCTGACTAAATATTCAATTCCCAGAATAGAATTGTATTAGATAAAAATAATAATTCTGATTGAAGGAAGTAACTGAACATAAATAAAAACTTGTTTACTGGATGAAACAAAATTAGATTGAAGGGACAAAATTAGATTGAAGTGAAAGTGTCTTTAAAAAAAATAAGTAATAAAAAGGAGAAAAAAGGAGAAAGAATGCCGATTTTCGCCAGAATCTACTGATTTGCATATTTAACTGCGGTAGATAGTATATTCTGGAGAAGTCCTCAAAATAACTGATTCTTCTTCAGAACTAATCTTTTATATTTAGTATATAATGAAACCAACTAAGCGTTCAGATCATACAATCGACAACTCGTTCTTTTTCTCCTTTTGAGAAAACTCTGTGAATTCGTATATGCCAGCGCTTGGATTCGGGTTCTGGCGCATCAAGTTCTATCAGGTTGTAACACTGAGAAGTCTTTCCACGGATTTTAGAAGAGCAGACAGTTCCCGCACTCACAACAAGCATATTGTTTAATCTCCAGAACCATGGAATGTGCCAGTGTCCGCAAAGGACAAGATTCACACCTGAGCGATCCAGAAGTTCCAGAACGTCTCCTGCATCTACAAGCACGTTATTTCCTCTGCCAGTCCTGGGAATCGGGATAAGGTGGTGGTGAAGGGCAAAAACCTTGAAACCGTTTCCTGAGAAAGTCTTCCCTATCCAGTCATAATTTTCTCTTCCTATGTGTCCTTCTTCAAGATCAGGCTGGGAAGAGTCAAGCCCTACAACAGTTACTTCACTAAAGTGTCCGAAGGTCGATCTGGATTTGAAAATATCCTCAAAGAAAAGGTAGCCGGCATTTCTGGAGTCATGGTTTCCCGGAACTATTACCTTGTTTTTACATTCTATTCTGTCGATGAAGCTTTTTGCCCCATTATATTCTGCTGCAAGTCCATTCTCTGTCAGGTCGCCGGTAATGATTACAATATCTGGGGAACTTTTGTTTATATTTTGAAGCATTGAATCTGCAATCTCAGGGATATAGTAAGCCTCTGAGAAATGAATGTCTGAAAGATGTACAATTTTTACTATATGTATTCCTCTGTCTACTTTTCACATTTCTGCCTTTTCAGAATTAGAATTATTCGGGTGGCATATATAGCTATTCGATTTAGTCTATATACATAACACAAAATAAGAGCTAAGTCGAAAATATATATAGTTAGAAACATTCAAAAAAAGAAATTTTGGGAGATTATATTTTGAGTACAAACAGTACGATGAAATAGATAGTCATCGAGACAAGCCCAAGAGGCAATCCAAGTCTTGCCCATTCCTTACTGGTTATACCCAATTTGCTCGCAGAGATAATATTTGGAATATTTCCTGGAATCAACATTCCACCTGATATTAAAAGCCCCATAAGCACGCTTTTTATCTGGAATTCACTCAGGACGGGTCCGATTTCAGCAGCTGCAAGAGTTGCGTTATCAAGGACGGCAGAAACCATATTAATCCAGTAAAGTGCCGTAGAAGGTACTTTTATGAAATATTCGAATATTATGGGCTTGAAACCTTCACCAAGTAATACGAGCGCTGCAATGAAAACATAAACTTTGACAGCCCTCATTACAACATCCTTTACAGTCTCATTATAATCTGCTGCCTCCATTTCCTGATCTTTTGAATCAGCTTTTCCAAGGAAGAACATTCCAATGAGACCGTATACGAGGATACCTGGAACGATATACTTGCCAAGCATGATTAGTAAGAAATCGAATCCGGCATTATAAGGTTCACCAGACAACTTTGAGATAGCAATTGTTGAGAGTGGTTCTCCAAGAGGGGTAAGTGCAGCACCAAGTCCGATTGAGAAACACGCAATGACTGTAAGATCAATCTTTGATTTTCGTGAAAGAGGCATTGCATTAACCACTTCAACGAGAATGATGGCTGCAAGAATGGCTGACATCACACTGGAAGATAAGCCAAGCAAAACAATCAGGAGAAAAGATAGAACCTTGACAGAAAGCATGTCAGTTAATTTTCTGATTGCTTTGTGAATTGGAGAATGCCATTTATAGATAATCAAACCGACAACCAGCACTATCTGGAATATACCTATGGGGATACCGAATATATCTCCAACATGCAATGGAGCGGTCACTGCCTCTTCAATAATCTGTAAACTCCAGCCTGTTTCTTCACCTGGAATTTTAGCAAAACCGGAAAGTGTCATTGCCGCAATTCCGCAGATAAACAGGAATACTTCTAGATTTTCCTCAATCGTGTGTATTTTGAAAGGTCCAATCAATACTGTGAGGAATATTACAAGAAAACCAATTAAAACTCCTAAATCAAGAGCCATTACTTTTTTCCTCCTTAACTATTACTCTAGGTCATGAAGGGCCTGAGAAAGTAACTTAAAATAAAACAGTATAAATTCTCGAATGGTTGGGCCTTATAGAACCTGTCTTTTTTAAATATAGTCCAATAATATATTAATCTATCACTATTATTCCTTGAAGAATTAATCCAATAACAAACTTAGTGTAGAGCTTTTGTCCCTATATTTTTGACAACAAACAACTTTTTTGTATCTAGAACGTTCATAAAGGTTCTTTTATATGTCCAATTAAAAGACAATCGATAAAACGAGCACGGAAGTTAATATCAAAAAAGAGATTAACCTTAAAACGACTTTGATATGATTTCAGAAGTTTGGTTTAGTTGTTACAATTGGGAACTAATTAAATTTGTTCCAAAATCCAGTAATATTTGATTTTAAGGGCTCACCAGATTTTGGAACCAGCTTGAATTAAGTTTAGATAGATATATTTTGAACTTAAATCTTAAGCACAAAAATAATGACAAAATAGATAGCCATCGAGACAAGTCCCATTGGTACTCCGAGCCTTGCCCATTCTTTGCTGGTTATACCCAGTTTGCTTGCAGAGATGATGTTCGGGATATTTCCGGGGATCAGCATGCCGCCTGCTATTAAAAGACCCATAAGTATGCTCTTTATTTGTAATTCGCTAAGAGCAGGTCCTATCTCAGCAGCTGCCAGAGTGGCATTATCCAGGATAGCAGAGACCATATTAACCCAGTAAAGTACCGTGGAAGGTATTTGTGTAAAGTACGTGAATATGATAGGTTTGAAACCATCTCCAAGTAATACGAGTGCCATAATAAACACGTAGACTTTAACTGCTCTCATTATGACGTCTTTTACAGTCTCGTTATAATCTTCTGCTTTCATTCCCGCTTCTTTTGGATCAACCTTTCCAAGGAAGAACATTCCAATGAGACCGTACACAAGGATTCCTGGAAGAATATATTTACCCAGCATATTAAATAAAAACATGAAATCAGCATGGTAAGGCGCACCGGAGAGTTTTGAGATAGCAATTGTCGAAAGAGGCTCTCCAAGAGGGGTCAGTGCAGCGCCAAGTCCGATTGAGAAACATGCAATAATTGTGAGATCGATCTTGGATTTTCGCGAAAGAGGCATCGCATTAACCATCTCAACGAGAATGATTGCCGCAAGAATAGCTGACATCACACTGGAAAAGAGACCAAGCACGGCAATGAGAATAAAAGCCATAACTTTAGGAGAAAGTGCATCGGTCATTTTCCTGATTGCTTTATGGATAGGTTCATGCCATTTATAGATAATCAAGCCAACAACCAGCACTATCTGGAATATACCTATTGGAATACCGGCTATATCTCCAACGTGCAGCGGTGCAACCAATGCTTCTTCGATGATTTCCATTCTCCAGCCGGTCTCTGTACCCGGAAGTTCGACAAAACCTGAAATTGTCATTGCTGCTACTCCGCAGATAAACAGGAATACTTCCAGATTTTCCTCAATAACATGTATTTTAAAAGGACCTAGCAATACAGCCAAGAATATTACAAGAAAACCAATTAAAACTCCTATTTCAAGAGCCATTACTTTTTCCTCCTTAAACTAATTCTAAAGAATAAAAGCCTGTCAAATTCGTTTACTATTGAACGCTTTAAGTCCCTAATTTTTTGCCTTATAAAAGCCTGAGTTATTATATATTCTTCCATAATATATTTTC
>CAZCKG010000068.1:6167-8757 GCA_964498825.1 uncultured Methanosarcinales archaeon | reverse complement strand
GTAGCACTGCCAGCAATATTACCGTGACCTTTAAAAGGAACTGCATTTACTGTTGCAGCTGTAACTGATATTACAAGAAAGGTCAATAGCAAAATAGCCAAAATCTTTTTTAATCCGTCAAACGTCTGCTTCCCCATTAGCCACACCATCTAAATTCTTACTAAAATTTTTAAATTTTAAAACTGTTTTTTTTCGCATTAATTTCTCAATTTGCATCATTGCAACTAATCTGACCCGCGTTCTAGTTTACTTGCAAGAAATAAACGAAAAGTTCTGAAAGGAGATTAGATGCAAATAAGCGAATGTCCAGAACCTCACATTTTTATTGGAAATAGAGGATATTATTATGCATTATATCCACATATATTTGAATAAATTTTTTATTTTTTTATATTTTGTTTATTTTTATGATTAATTTACTTAATAAATAAAACAATTAAACAAATTAATCAAAAAATTTGATTTTTATTGATAATAGACAAAATATCTAAAATATATAAGATATATAGAAAAGAATTTACTTAATTTTAATAATGTTTAAAGAAATTTTTGCTAAATTAGTTAATATAATATAAATTTATATATTAAGTTAAATTTGGATTTTTTAATTACCTATTTAAATATATTTTTAGTAATTGGGATTACAAATTGTCCAATGTAACCTGGTGGGTTTGTACCAAAATGATAAAAACTTACTCTGCTAGTAAAGAGCAGTTCTAGAGCTTTTCAAAACGTTTTTTCTGAACATTTATTCCTAAAAATATATGCCCTTAGAAAAGAAACGATACTATAATTGCCAAATGTACTTTTAATAAGATTCCAATCTATTCGAACGGAATATTAAATACGGAATATTATACACTTTTAAGTTGGGGGTATCAGGAAAATGCTATTAATGGACATAGTAACGTGGGAACCGAAAGACTCCGAAAAAGTCGCTGAACTCTATGCGAATTATAAATATCCGGAGAATATAAAAGTACTCAATGAATGGTTTGACCTTACAGGATACCGCTTTTTTATAATTTACGAAACTGATGACGAAAAAGCGTATGCATCTTCGGTTCTTCCTTTTATGGGATCCTGCTGGTTTGAAACATTTCCGGTTATGAAAGCAGAAAAATATATCCAGCTAGCTCAGAAGTTGACTGAAGAAATGGGAGTTATAAAAACCGGATCTGAAGAGAGCAAGGGGCCTACAGGAGAAGTCCTGAAGCAAATTGAAAATCTTGAAAAAAGAGTCGAGCGGCTGGAACATCACTCCTTTGTCCAGCAGGAAGATACGACCTGAAGATCTCAAAACACAGTTAAGATCGGACCTTAAGGGCCGATTGGATCTTAAGGCGCAGATTCACGAAAAACCTGGCATTAATGAAGCATATCAATTTTTCTTCTATTATTTTATTATTTAAAAGAGAATCAGATGAATAATAATAAAACAATAACTTTACATAGAATATTGTACATTCAAAAAGATGATCATTGCAGCCATTTTATAATAAGTTGAATTTCACTGAACAGATTTTTTATTCCTGATATTTTGATTGATGGCTGTCAATTGTCAGCAAAATCAACTCTAAATTTTGACTATTCCAAAACAGATCAGGACTTACGCAGTTGAACTGAATAATCAAAGGCATTGAACCTTCAGCTGTTTATTATAGATTTGGCAGTGATGTCTATTGGCCGGGTTTTGAATCTCAACTGCGTAAGTCCTATAGATTAAAAAATCTAAAAGGGAAAAATCGGATTAATTGGAGGAGTAGGATGAATAAACAATATTTACCATTTTTTGCTACAATTATTATTGCGCTTCTAGTAATTGCACCGGGCATTGCAGGGGCAGACTCTAAGACTCAGTTTAGTTGCCCAACCGGATATCAGAATGTGACTGCCATTCAAGCTGAAAAAATTCTCGAAAAAGGAAATGTCTACCTTCTTGACGTTCGTATCCCTGCTGAATACAACTACACGCATATAGAAGGAGCAAAATTGATACCATTAAGAAATGCTTTAGGGTCAAACTTAAATCCGAGTACGTTTTTGGAAAACAGGACAGTTGAATTGCCGAAGAACAAGAACACAAAAATAGTTGTTTACTGCAAGAGTGGAACCAGAAGTGCTCCAGCATGCGATTTCCTGGTAAAAATCGGTTACAAAAAGGTATATAACATGCAGGGTGGCATTACTGAATGGGTAAAGACAGGATATCCGGTTATAGTAGACCCTACTTTCTGGACAGCTAATTACCCGACAAAAGCATAACAACATAGGCAATATTTCAGACTGTATTAACTAGATTAACTGTTTAGCTGACTTAAATGAGTTTTCAAATTCGAAAGGCCCATTTAACTCAGAATAATATATTTAATTGGTATTTCTGTCCAAATACTAAGTAGAACGATGTCAATAGCCAACTCAGCTGTAATTCAATCGGTTGACTTTTGGTAATTGATTTCTTTAACGTTGGTTATTGACTAATTTTTTTCAGTTGTTCGTATTTAGTCATCAAAAATTTTGAAAATTCAAGGAATCTCTTTAAGAACTCAAGAAATAATCAAGAAATAATCAAGAAATAATCAAGAAATAA
>CAZCKG010000068.1:3029-6067 GCA_964498825.1 uncultured Methanosarcinales archaeon | reverse complement strand
TCAAGAAATAATCAAGAAATAATCAAGAAATAATCAAGAAATAACGACATTTCTAGATTACAAAGACTCTTAACTGAGAATCTCATGAAAAGAATTCGAGGGTATGAACCATAATCACTTATGGAGTTTATTTTTCAAGAGCGCTTTCAAATCTTTCCTGATTCATCCGGTAGATGTGCCACCCTTCTACAGGGCTACCCCCCAGGTATTCATAGAACTCTCTTGCAGGGTTCCAGTCAAGAACTGCCCATTCCATCCTTCCGCAGTTCCTTTCTTTTGCCAGCTTTACGCAGTGCAGGAACATTGCCTTTCCTATTCCTTTTCCGCGAAACTCGGGCTTTACAAAAATATCTTCAATATAAAGGCCCTGTTTCCCTACAAAAGTAGAGAAATTATGGAAAAAGACCGTAAAACCTGCAGGAACCCCGTCCAGCTCAGCAAAAAAAACCTCAGCATAGGGCTTCTCGCCGAACATGGATTTCATCAGGCTTTCTTCGGTTGCTGTAACCAGATGGGAAAGGTTTTCAAACTCAGCAATGCCTTCGACGAACTCAAGAATTAGAGGAACGTCTTTTTTCTCTGCAGTGCGGATCTTTAAACCGGAATTTATTTCAGTCTCTGCCATTTTTATACCTTTATTAAATCGATAAGTTAAGATAATCTCAATATCTTGATAGGATTGAATTTACATAATTTCGCCGTAAGTTATAACGATGTGAATAATTAATTTGAATTCACTTTACAATTTAAACGAAGTCTAAATGAAGTTGAACTATCAAATAAATGAATTCAAAGCCAGATCAAAGTTTTGTTTAAAATGCTTAATCAAGAAGATTTCAAACCAGTCACTCTCGCCGATAGAGCCTTTTTCGAACGCCATTATGCGCTTTATCCGCAGACTCACAGTGACAACAATTTCACAAATATGGTCTGCTGGAGCCATTTTGCTAGGTATAGCTACGCATATGTGAATGGAAGTTTGATTCTTGCGTGCTCAACCCCAAGAGGAACGCGTTTCCACTCTCCAATAGGCCCCCGTGACCCTGTACTCATGAAGGCTCTTATACAACTGGCACTGGAAACAGGAGACAATGACAAGCCCCTCATAATCATCGATCCCGATACTGCAAAGTGGATAGAGGAAATTGATCCTGAACTTTTGCTGGTTCCAAACCTGAACCGTTTTGAGTATGTGTACCAAACTTTGAACCTTGCCAAACTTCCTGGAAAGAAATACCTTAAGATCCGGGGCCAGATAAATAAGTTCCGGAAAAATTACAGGCACACTATTGAACCAATAACACCAGAAAATCGGGAAGAGATAATGGATTTTCTGCAAAAATGGTGCGAGAGCAAAAGATGTGAGGATGATTTTATCCTTGCTCATGAAGTAGAGGCAATTTTTTACGCAATCGAGCACTTCACAGAACTTCCCCTACAGGGTTTATTAATCCGAGTAGATTCGGAGATAGGTGCAATTTCTCTTTTCGAGCTTTTCAACGAAAATACAGCTCTAATCCATTTTGAGAAAGGGCTTCCTGAGTATGAGGGTATTTACAAGGCAATCAACGCAGAGACAGCAGCATTTCTTGTAGATAAGGTTGAATATATAAACCGAGAAAGCGACCTGGGGATCAGTGGACTTCGAAAAGCTAAGCTGAGGTATCATCCGCATCATATGGTAAGAGTATATTCACTCAAACGTAAAACTTCTCCTCCCTTAACAGAAAATCCTTTTCACCTGTAAAGAGGAAAACAAAGAATTGGAAAAAAGCTAGAGTTAGAAGAAAAAAGATTAAGGAAAACAGAATTGAGAAGGGTTGGAAAGGGAAGAATTGGAAAAAAGGATTGCAGAAAGAAAGAATTGGAAAAAAGGATTGCAGAAAGAAAGAATTGGAAAAAAGGGTTGAAAAAGGAAAAAGTCGGAAAAAAGGGTTGAAAAAAGAAAATATTGAGAAAAGAGAAAGATCAAAAAATAAAAGGGAGAAAGAAATTGTGAAAACTCATACTTTCTTTAGAATTCATTCTCCCTGCTTCTTTTCCTCAAAAGCTTCCTTTACGATTTTCATGGCGCAGAGATTTCCGCACATCGAGCAGGCATCACTATCAGTCTTTCGGGCATCCCGGATTTTGCGAGCTCTTTCACCATCGATTGCGAGTTCAAACTGCTTTTCCCAGTCAAGATCCCTGCGAGCATAGGCCATTGCTATATCCTTTTCCCAGGCGCGTTCTCTTGGACCCTCTTTAATAAGGTCTATGGTGTGAGCTGCAACTTTTGTTACGAGCAGACCTTCTTTGATATCGTCGAGGGTTGGAAGGGCAAGATGTTCGGAAGGGGTTACCATACAGAGGAAGTCTGTACCATGCATTCCTGCGATTGCTCCTCCGATTGCGCCTGTAATGTGGTCAAAGCCAGGGGCAATATCGGTAACAAGAGGGCCCAGGAGGTAAAGAGGGGCGTTATTACAGAGTTCCTTCATGCCTCTGACGCTGAGTTCGATCTCATTTAAGGGAACATGGCCAGGGCCTTCAACAAAAGTCTGGACATTGGCAGCCCTTGCCCGTTTTACAAGTTCTCCAAGCGTAATGAATTCCATGAATTTCGGGCGGTCGGAAGCATCGGCAATACAGCCAGGACGCATACCATCTCCGAGGCTCAGGGTCATGTCGTATTCTTTTGCGATCTCCATGAGGTAGTCGTATTCTGTGTAAAAGGGATTGTCTTCCCCGTTGTGCAACATCCAGGCAAGTGTAAAAGAACCTCCACGGCTAACGACATTCATTATTCTGTCACTCTGGCGCAGACGTTCAAGGGAGTTTAAGTTGATGCCGACGTGCACGGTTACAAAGTCCACACCCTGTTTGGCATGTTTCCTGACAGCATTGAACATGTCATCAGACGTCATTTCCACAACAACTTTGCTGGAAGCTGCAGCCTGGTAAATCGGAACGGTCCCCACCGGAATATTTACAGCTTTAAGGATACGGGTGCGGATTTCATCCAGATCCCCGCCTGTGGAAAGGTCCATGACTGCATT
>CAZCKG010000068.1:1624-2929 GCA_964498825.1 uncultured Methanosarcinales archaeon | reverse complement strand
AATGGTATAAAGATAAATCGGGGTGTTTAAATCTCGCAGAGTAGAACAGACAGTACACGGATATATATCTTTTCACATTCGTGAAGTCATTTTATAAAGTATAAGTAGACAAATATATAAATAATGTAAGCCTATTATAATAGCTTGTAGGTGTAGAATATACTGTGGAATTCATTTTAAGGTAAAGGATTTTTACAGATAAAAGACCTTATCAAACTAGCAATACATGAAAAATCAGAAAATGGAAACTGGAAAGCTTTTCCTTAAATTTCCTTATATACTTTCTTGCGCATATTCTTACACATTCTCTTTGCATTTCTTACACATTCCTTGAGATTTATTTGGTATTTGTATTATTCTATATCTCAAAAATATCTTAATCAGATCACGAGAATTTCTCAAGTGGTTTCATTAATATTTCAACTGATCTCAACCGGATATCAAGATTTCACCAGATATCAATAATCTAAAAAATATCTTCACCAGATATCAATAATCAAAAAAATATCTTCACCGGATATCAAGATATTCCAACAATTCAAACCAGCTTTCAAATTATCAAAATTCAGATTATCACAATAACAAAGTTAAGGTACTCGATATGACAGTTGTCGCATTTGCTGAAAAAAACAAGGCAGCAGCTCAGATTGCCAGCATCCTGGGCGAAGGGGACGTGGAAAAGATTACAGTAGAAGGGCTGCCTGCATATGAGTTTAAGTGGAAAGGCGAGGAGTGGGTAGTCATGGGGCTTTCCGGGCATATAATGAATTACGATTTCCCGGAGCAGTACAATAAATGGAGTGATGTTTCCCCGGGAGTACTCCTTGAAGTTGATCCTGAAAAGTTTGTGACAAGAGCAGAGTATGCAGCTGCAGTAAAAAGGCTTGCAAAAAGGGCCCACAAGATTATTCTTGCCTGCGACTACGACAGGGAAGGAGAAAATATAGGGTTTGAAGCAAAAACTCTTGCTGAAGAGGTTACAAATATTCCGGTTGCAAGAGCCCGTTTTTCAGCCCTCTCTCCAAAAGAGGTAAGAAAAGCTTTCGAAAGCCTGACAGACCCTGATTATAACATGGCAATGGCTGCAGAGGCAAGACAGATTCTGGACCTGAAAATGGGTGCTGCTTTTACCCGTTTCGTCACGCTGTCTGTCAGGGAAAAGGCAAGGACAAAAGATGTCCTTTCAATTGGCCCATGCCAGACCCCTACCTGTGGTTTTGTGTACGAGAGAGAAAAATCAATTCGGGCTTTTCAGACAAAGGACTTCTGGAAGATTACGGCAATTTTCTCTGCAAAAGGCGGTGA
>CAZCKG010000068.1:0-1524 GCA_964498825.1 uncultured Methanosarcinales archaeon | reverse complement strand
TGCAAAAGGCGGTGAATTTGAAGGTACTCACAGGGCCGGAAACATCTATGACAAAGAAAAAGCCGCCGAAATCTTCAAAAAGTTGAAAGGAGCAAAAGAAGGGCTTGTTGCAAAAAAGACAGTAAAGGAAACAAAAATTAGCCCTCCGAACCCGCTTAATACTACTGAATTTCTAAAGCGGGCCTCAAAGTTCCTGGGAATCAGTCCAGAAGTTGCCCTTGAAGTTGCAGAACAGCTCTACCTCGCAGGATTTACCAGCTATCCAAGAACGGAAACAAACAAATACGCAGATGACTTTGATTTCAAGTCTCTACTCTTTGATTTTGCTCGGCAGAAAGAATACAAGCCCTTTGCCGAATCTATCCTTGTAGCTCCGATTGTCCCGAAAAATGGAGATAAAGATGCCCACGATCACCCTCCTATCCACCCTATAAAAGCTGCGTCGAGAGGAGAGATCAGTGCTGCAGTAAATATCCCGCAGGCCCCCGAGGTCTACGACCTTATTGCAAGACACTTCTTAGCAAATCTTATGCCTGCAGCGGTTTTTGAGAAGACTCACCTCCATATGCTTGTTCAGGAGGATCCTTTTGACTCCTCAGGAACCGTGCTTAAGGATTCGGGCTGGCTCGAAGTCTATCCCTTTGAAAACAAGAAGGATAAGCTCCTTCCTTTTGTAGAGGAAGGAGAAAAGCTTGATATAAAAAAGTTGAGCAATACAAAATCAAAAACCAGCCCTCCCAAGAAGTTAACCGAAGCCGAGCTTCTGACCCTTATGGACAAAAATGGAATCGGGACAAAGGCAACGGCTCCTACTCATATCGAAACGAACAAGAAAAGAGGGTACTTCGAGACCAAAGGAAAGACCATTTCAATTCTTGATACTGGCTTTACCCTTATGGATGGCCTCTCCTCTACTGTCCCGATACTTGTCAGACCTGAGATTCGGGCAAAAATAGAGGCTCTTATACAGGAAGTCGAGGAAGGAAAAAAAGAGTTTGAAACCGCCCTTGAGGAAGGTACGGCCCTGATTAAAGAGATGTACGCCCAGCTTGAAGCAAACAAAAAAGAATTGACTTCAAGCATAGCAGGCACAATAAAGGATGAAGCTGCCCTTGAGGACAAGAAAAACTATATCGGAGCCTGTAAGGCATGCGGGCATATTCTCAGGATCGTACAGACAGATTCCGGCCGTTTTGTTGGTTGTACTGGCTATCCGGACTGTAAAAATTCTTTTCCTCTGCCAAAGACCGGAGCACTTACTATACTCAGGAGCAAGGAATGCAAAAAAGAAGGAGCCGCTGTCCTGAAAGTAGGAAGCAAGTATAACTGGGCTGTGGGCATAGGTCCCTGCTTTACCTGCGACCTTGAAAAGGAATGCTACCCCCCTGAAACAGTCGGACTCTGTCCCGAATGTGACGGAAGCATGTTCCTGATAACCTTCAAGGACAACCGCTTCCTTGGCTGTACAAAACGCTGCGGGTATACACACTCAGTCCCAAAAACCGGAAAACTGACCCTGCTCGA
>CAZCKG010000067.1:5968-8927 GCA_964498825.1 uncultured Methanosarcinales archaeon | reverse complement strand
AGCCTCTTAGAAAATAAAAAATTTATTTTAAAATTTGTCTAAATACTATTTAAAAATAGAAATCTGAGAAATACATATTAACTGGCTTGCCAGATAATATCCTGGAGAGTGTATGAACATTTACGAGTGCAGGACTATTGACATTGCCCCTACGATTTCAAGGTTGTTGAGAGTTCCTATGGTTCCGCCTACAGGCAGGCCGATTCCCGAGATGGAGAACTACGCAAAGGAAAAAGGCTGCAAAAAAGCTGTGATCATTGTAGTTGACAGTCTCGGATATTCCCTTTACAGGCACTTTTCTTCAATAATGAGGAATCTGACTGAATTTGCTGAGAAAGGACTTCTCTTTAAATGCAAGTCTCAAGCAACTATAACATCTCCTGCGATTGCGTCAATCTTTACAGGGTACCTGCCAGAAGAGCATAAAGTCTATTCAACAAAGGACATTTATCTCGAAACAGCAAAAGATCCTGAAAATCCCAAACTTAAAAGTATTATGGAATGGGCTTATAGGGCAGGCTTGAAAGCTTCGGTAGTTATCGAATCTGAAGGTGCAGAGGTTTTCAAGGGGAGGGTAAAAAAGTATTATGGAGTTCCGGATTCCGAGGATATCCTAGACTATGACAGCCAGATAACTGAGTATGCTTTATGTGCTCTCAGGGAAAAAACAGATATTTTGGCCTTGCATCTCAGGGCTCTTGATCGCTTTTCTCACAGGGCAAAAAGCTGGGAAGAAATGAGACAGGCTGCAAAAAATGTGGATGATAACCTAGGTAAGATTTTCCGGAATGCAGAAAAAGGGACCATTTTTTTCATTTGTGGAGACCACGCAGTCCACGGAGGAAAAAAATGGTTAAAAGATGCAACAGAAGAAGAGGTCAAAAATCACAATCAGAATCTTGTGGCTCTGATAGTAGGGTGTAATTAAAAAGCCTTTTACCGCTTTTCCTCTTCTTATTTATTTTTTCTTATTTCTCTTAAGTACGAAAATTATGGAAACGATTCCAAGCAGTTCAAGGGTCAGTGTAAACCAGAGAAGATTTTTTATTTCTGTTTTAAATGCTGAGCTCTCTATAAAATTCTTGGCATTTTCTCCATTCCTGAGAACTTCATGCTCTATTGCAGATTTCAATTCTGCAGGATTTCTGGTGCTAATAACAGATAAAGCAAAGTTCTCCGCAGACTCAAGATGTTCCTTGCTGAGAATTTTTGTATTTTTATCCTCTTCTCCATTTTTTGAGTTTGAAGTTTCGTCATCTGCTATATTAGTTGCCGCATTATTGGCATTATAATTACCTTGAGAATAAAAAACACTATCTGAACCAAGGGTACTATTGGCATCCTCAACCTTAACCAAATTCATAATTTCCTTTAAATCGTTACCATATTCATTGCTGACTTTCAGGCTTACAGTATAATTTCCTGGAGTTATGTAAGTGTGTACAGGGCTTTTTTTGGTGGACTGATTCCCATCCCCAAAGTCCCATGTCCAGTCAATGGCATTTTCCGAAAGATCAACAAAGTCAACTGTAAGAGGAGCCTTTCCGGTGGTTACACTGGCACTGAATTTGGCCTCAGGAACTGATGTTGGAGTAGGCTTTAAAACAGTTATAACAGTACACGTTGAAGAACTACCATTAGGATTCTTTACTCTCAAAGATACTGTATAGTTTCCTGGACAACAAAAGGTATGTCTTGGAGTCAAACAGGAGGAACTCTTCCCATCCCCAAAACTCCAATCCAGAGAATCCGCATTTTCTGAAAAGTCGACAAACTGAACAGTGAGAGGAACGTACCCGCTTGTAACATTGGAACTGAATTTGGCTTCAGGGAGCGCTGGAACGGATGGATCCTGGGCTTTCAAAACAATTATCGTTACATTTGTAGAGTCACTACCATTTCCATTTGTAACATTCAGAGTGACTGTATAAATACCCTCTTTGGTAAATGTATGAAGAAGATTAGATGTATTAAAAAGATCAGATGAGTTTGAGACTGCCATGTCTCCAAAACTCCACACTAAAGAGGTAGCGTTCTCTGATAGATCTGTAAATTCTACTTTAAGAGGAGCATATCCGACTGTCACGTTGGAAGTGAAGATAGCCTCAGGAAATACAGGAGGTTTTGGAGTAAAATTAATTAATGGCCTGTAATCCATACTATCTGTCTGGTGATTAACGATATACAGCGTATCTCCGATGCCGTCTCCGTCTTTATCCGTGCCTGTATAATCGCTCCAGTAATTTCCTTCGGTAAGATTCCATCTGTTAAGTTTATCGTCTACGACATTATTCTTATTGTTAAAACAGTTTTTATAGATTGTATTGCCTGTAGAACTCACCGATTTGATCCCACAGTTTATGCTGGAATACACAGTATTATCGTACAGTGTATTATAGTTGGATTTATAAAGGCAGATTCCGATCTTGTTTTCTGATATATTATTGTTGTTAATCACGCAATTTTGAACACTGTTGAGATAAATACCGCAATGTCCACCAGTTATCGAGAACCCGTTAATTGTTACATTTCCAGCAGTTATCTCCAATATTTTGCTTTCACTTTCCTCACTGCTAATTAGGGTATCATCTGGATTTTGTGATTCAGACGTTATTGTCAGGTTATCCTGATTAATTTGAATACTCTCATTGTATACTCCTGGCTTCACAAAGATAGTATCTCCCGAAGATGCCGCATGTACTGCAGCCTGGATGGACTCTCCGGGTGAAACATAAATGAATTCTGAAGCTCCTGTTTCTTGGATAGTGACCGGAGCCAAAAATATTAAGAATAAGCAGACCCATCTGAAAGTTTGAATTTTTGTCATTTCAACCCGCACATTTATCCAGAAATTCAGGAATAATTTTTATAGGATCAGATATAAAATTATTGATTTAAAGAAATATTAGGCGAAAGAAATTAAAATTAATGTATTTAAAAATGTTTACTGAAATAAATA
>CAZCKG010000067.1:0-5868 GCA_964498825.1 uncultured Methanosarcinales archaeon | reverse complement strand
TTTGTTTTCCTTTAAACTCTGTTTCCATGTGTCTATTTTTCTGTTTAATCTTTTCCTGATATTCAGGCGTTTTCCTTGTATAAAGGTTCAGTTGTAAGTGTCCTGGATAAGTTTTCAATTAATCAAAGAAAATTAAGTAAGTTTGTCAATGATAATATATATTAATTATAATTCTCAATGTTTCTGGAAGAAATTTACTTTCAAATAAGTGTTAAAGCCTGGTTTAAGCACAAAGATTTTTAAGCAAATCTCAAGTTAATTCTTGAAAATTCAGCTGGAGAAGATGAATAATGCAGGAAAAAATAAAGGAAATTGCAGCTCGAGTCCGTGAAATGAGGGAAATCTCTGAAATCCCGGTAAAAGAAATGGCAGAGTATTTGCAAGTATCTAATGAAACTTACCAGAATTTCGAAAGTGGAAATGAAGATATTCCGGCAAGTATACTGTTTGAACTTGCACATAAGCTGAACGTGGACATGGCTACTCTTCTTACAGGAGAAGAACCACGTATGAATATCTTTACGGTCACACGGAATGGAAAAGGCGTCAGTGTAGAGAGAAGAAAACAGTATAAATACCAGAATCTCGTCGAGAAATTCGTCCACAAAAAAGCCGAGTTTTTCATCGTTTCAGTCGAGTCCAAACCTTCTGGGGCAAAGCCGGACACAAATTCCCATCCTGGACAGGAATTTAACTACGTGCTCGAGGGAAGTTTGAAAGTATATATCCACAATAATGAAATTATCCTGACTGAAGGAGACTCAATTTACTTTGATTCCAATTACGAACATGCCATGGAAGCCATGGAAGGAGAACCCGCTAAGTTCCTGGCAGTGATATTGTGAATCTATCTGATATCTAACAAATTAGATGAACTATAAATCCATAAAACATTATTGAAACCCAAAACGGGCTCTAAAGCCTTCTAAACTACACAATATGAAAATAAAGGTAAATAAAACGGGTGTCCACAATGACTTCCTTGCTGAGCCAATTTGTTTCCAAAACCGATTTTGAATCTTATGAGGATTTCCAGGAAAATCTCAAAATCCTGGTTCCTCAAAACTTCAACTTTGCTTATGATATCGTCGATGCCTACGCAAGAGGCGATCCTGAAAAAATTGCTATGATCTGGTGTGACGATAACGGAGAAGAAAGAACTTTCACTTTCAGAGACCTCAAGTACTACAGTGATAAAGCTGCAAATTACTTTTCGAAGCATGGGATAGGCAAAGGCGACTATGTAATGCTCACCTTAAAGAGCCGCTATGAGTTCTGGTACTGTATCCTGGGACTGCACAAGCTGGGAGCTATTGCCGTGCCTGCAACCCACATGCTCAAAACACGAGATATTGTATACAGGATTGAAAAAGCCGGCCTGAAAATGATTATCTGCATTTCAGAGGATGGAGTTCCTGAACAGATGGACGAAGCTCACTCCCAGTGCGGAGATGTCCCACTTAAAAAAGCAGTTATTGGAGGAAAACTCAGGGAAGGCTGGATTGATTTCAAAAAAGAGCTTGAGGAAGCTTCTCCAGACTTCGAGCGGCCTACAGGAGAGAATGCTACTAAAAATGAGGACATCTCTCTGGTCTATTTCTCTTCAGGAACGGCTGGCTTCCCTAAAATGGTAGAGCACGACTTTACTTATCCTCTTGGACATATTCTTACCGCAAAATACTGGCAAAATGTTGAGGATAACGGGCTGCATTATACAGTTGCAGATAGCGGATGGGGAAAATGCGTATGGGGTAAAATCTATGGGCAATGGATAGCAGGCTGTGCGGTCTTTGTCTATGATTACGACCGGTTTGAAGCCAAAAATATGCTTGAAAAAGCCTCAAAATTCGGAGTCACGACTTTCTGTGCCCCTCCAACAATCTACCGCTTCCTGATTAAGGAAGACCTGAGCAAGTATGAATTCGGTACTCTAAAATATGCAGTTGTTGCAGGCGAACCTCTCAACCCTGAAGTGTTTAACCGTTTCCTTGAATACACAGGCATAAAGCTCATGGAAGGGTTTGGGCAGACTGAAACTGTTGTCACTATTGCAACCTTCCCCTGGATGGAACCAAAACCCGGATCTATCGGAAAACCGACTCCCGGCTATAAAATTGAACTTATGGACAGGGATGGCAGGATCTGTGAGGTAGGAGAAGAAGGAGAAATAGTTATCAACACAAAAGAAGGAAAACCTGTAGGACTCTTCGTGCATTATGGAAAAGATCCCGAAAAAACTGAAGAAGCCTGGCACGATGGTTACTATCATACAGGAGACATGGCCTGGATGGATGAAGATGGCTATCTATGGTTTGTGGGAAGAGCTGACGATATTATCAAGACTTCAGGATACAAGGTAGGACCTTTTGAAGTTGAAAGTGCTCTCATCCAGCACCCTGCAGTACTTGAATGTGCAATTACGGGAGTCCCGGATGCCGTAAGAGGTCAGGTCATTAAGGCGACAGTCGTGCTCACTAAAAATTACACTGCAGGAGAAGCACTTAAAAAAGAGTTGCAAGAGCACGTAAAAAAGGTTACAGCTCCTTACAAGTACCCTCGTATCATAGAGTTTGTGAATGAACTTCCAAAGACGATCAGCGGCAAAATCCGAAGAGTTGAAATTAGGGAAAGTGATCAGGTTCAATAAACAAGAGCCAGTAGCATTTACTTCGGAACAGATTAAAGCTTTTGAATAATCTGATAGGGCTTCTGAAGAATCAGACCGAGCTTTAGAAATACAGATGCCTTTCCTCAAGAAGGAAAGGCAATATAAAATCAGGGAAAAGATTTAGATTCTATTAGAAAGAGCGAAAAGAAAGGAAAGAATTAAGTACCTTTAACTTTTTCTGAAACGTTTGCTCTGAAAACCTACAGTTCTGGACTTACTTTACGTCTTAATCTTAGTTTTACTTTAATTCACGAAAATAAACAATTATACGGTTTGAAAAAGCCACCTTAAGCGACAGGCTTTCCCTCTGTCACATAAAATCCGTTAGGAAAAAAGGAACTGGAAGGTCCGGTTAAATAATTGAAAGAATAAATCCGGATAATCCTTAAGCCCAGGGACAAACCTGAAACCGGAAGAGTCCTGGAGGCGGCTGAATTAACAAGTGAGGATCCAACATGACAAAGAGCGATAAAAAAGAACCATACCCTGTTATCAATACTCTGGAATGCAAAGCCTGCGGGCGCTGCCTCCTCGCCTGTCCGAAAGATGTACTTTTCATGAGTGAGAACCTGAATGCTCGAGGCTACCATTACATCGAATATAAAGGAGAGGGCTGTTCAGGCTGTTTGAGCTGTTATTACACTTGCCCTGAACCTCTTGCAATAGAAATTCATATTCCACTGAAAGGTGAGGAAGCCAGGTAAGGCAGAAAAGGAGGAAAAAGATGGCAACACAACTCGTAAAAGGTAATTCTGCAATAGTCGTCGGAGCACTTTATGCCGGATGCGACTGTTTTTTTGGATATCCTATCACCCCGGCAAGTGAGATTCTTCACGATGCATCAAAATACTTCCCAAAAATTGGGAGAAAATTCGTCCAGGCCGAATCCGAAGAAGCAGCTATTAATATGGTTTACGGAGGAGCATCTGCGGGACACAGAGTCATGACCTCATCTTCCGGCCCCGGAATCAGTTTGATGCAGGAAGGACTCTCCTACCTTGCAGGTGCAGAGCTTCCTTGCGTACTTATAGATGTCATGAGGGCAGGTCCCGGTCTTGGGAATATAGGGCCTGAACAGGCAGACTACAACCAGGTGGTAAAAGGCGGAGGGCATGGGAACTACAAAAACATCGTGCTTGCTCCAAATTCTGTACAGGAGATGTGCGACTTTACAATGAAGGCTTTTGAACTTGCCTTCAAATATCGAAATCCTGCTGTGGTACTCGCAGACGGGGTGCTCGGCCAGATGATCGAGTCTCTTGAGTTTCCGAAAGAAGCAACTATCCCTGAGATTGATACTACCTGGGCGGTTAACGGAACGGCCGAAACAAGACTTAACTTGATAACTTCAATCTTTCTGGACTTTAATGAGCTTGAGAGCTTTAATGAGAGGCTACAGGCAAAATACGAGCTGATCAGGCAGAATGAAGTGGACTATGAAGAGTACCTTACTGGAGATGCCTCAATTGTCCTGGTTTCCTATGGGATTAGCAGTAGAATTTGCAGGTCAGCCGTAGATCTCGCCAGGAAGGAAGGAATTAAAATAGGGCTTTTCAGGCCGAAAACTCTCTTCCCATTCCCTGAAATACAGTTGAAAGCCCTTGCAAACAAAGGATGCTCTTTCATAGCCGTGGAAATGAGCAATGGGCAGATGAAAGATGATATCAGACTTGCAATCGGCTGTTCACGACCTGTAGAACTGGTAAACCGTATGGGAGGAAACCTGATAACCCTTGATCAGATAATGGATAAAATCCGAAAAGTTGCAGGGGAGGTATGAAAATGGGAGCAGAAATTATTGACGGCGAAAAAGTCATCGGAAGACCAAAAGCTCTCTACGCGGAATATCCCCGTAAAGGAGGGGCAGCCCCGACAGCCACTCACTACTGCCCTGGCTGCGGGCATGGGGTTCTGCACAAACTTATTGCTGAGGCAATTGATGATCTGGGAATTCAGAACAGGACAGTTACGATCAGCCCTGTAGGCTGCGCGGTCTTTGCTTACTATTACTTTGACACAGGTAATATCCAGGTAGCTCATGGGCGTGCTCCTGCTGTAGGGACAGGTGTCTCAAGGGCAGAAGAAAATGCTGTGGTGATTTCATATCAGGGGGATGGAGATCTTGCCTCTATCGGCCTGAATGAGACTCTTCAGGCGGCAAACAGAGGGGAAAAGCTTGCAGTCTTTTTCGTAAACAACACGGTTTACGGAATGACAGGTGGACAGATGGCTCCCACAACTCTTGTTGGAGAAAAGACTACCACATGCCCTGAGGGTCGAGATCCCCGTTTTGCAGGCTATCCGATTCATATGTGCGAGCTCCTGGACAATCTAAAGGCTCCTGTGTTTATCGAGAGAGTTTCTGTCTCTGACATTTCCCATATTAGAAAAGCCAGAAAAGCTGTGCGAAAAGCTCTTGAAATCCAGCGTGACGGTAAAGGATATACTTTTGTCGAAGTCCTTGCAGCCTGCCCGACTAACCTCAAAATGGATGCACAGCAAGCTATCGATTTCATTAATGAGGAAATGGAAAAGGAATTCCCTCTTAAGAACTTCAGAGATAATTCCGAAGAAGCCGAATCCCTATGTCGTGGCGTAAGTGATTTCACAACTGAAACACTGAATAAACTCTATGGGCTTGAGACAGATATCGAAGAGAAACCTGTAAGAAACGATTTTGCCCCTATCCAGACCAAGATTGCAGGATTTGGTGGACAGGGAGTTCTTAGCATGGGTATAATCCTGGCCCAGGCCGGAGTAAAGGCAAACCTGAATGCTTCCTGGTTCCCATCCTACGGTCCTGAACAGCGCGGAGGCACATCTAACTGTTCAGTTGTGATTTCAGGCCAGTCCATAGGTTCTCCTACGGTTTATACCCCTGATATCCTTATAGCCATGAACCGTCCCTCCCTTGAAAGATTTGAAGGAGCAGTTAGGGAAGGAGGCTTTATCCTCTACGACTCATCCATTGGTGAAGCCGAAACACCTGCAAGTGTTAAAGCTATCCCAGTCCCTGCCACTGAAAAAGCTAAGGAAGCAGGAGATGAAAGGGCTGCCAATTCCTTCATGCTCGGAGTCCTTATGGGTATCAATGCAACGGGCCTGGAAGAAGAAGCCTTTAAGGGAGCTCTTGCTGAAAACTTTGCTGGCAAACCCAAGGTTATTGAATTTAATCAGATGGTACTTGAAGAGGGCGCAAA
>CAZCKG010000066.1:3884-8944 GCA_964498825.1 uncultured Methanosarcinales archaeon | reverse complement strand
TTACAATTGTTTCAAATTTCATATTCATTTATTTCTGAGAAATGCTCTGTACTTCAATATCGCAGAGGGTTTTTTTCTCAGTATAAATGCAAAGACTTGCATTGCCTGCTCAATTGAACTTCCATGAATAAATGAGAGATCTTCTTTCTCAAACACCGCCGCCATTTCGTCAATTTCGCAGTCTGTCATTTTTCTAAGCGTCTCAAGTCCTATGCGGCCTATGTAGTGTTCTGCCTTAAACTCCTTTTCCCAGCTCTTCCTATATTCTAAGAGAGCACTTTTTGAGACATCTCCCTTTTTTACGACATCTGCGGCCACATCTCCGCATATCTGGCCTGCCCTCATAGCATAGCCTATTCCTGACTGCCCGGCTGCTCCTCCTACGACCATGACTCCATCGGTTACGTATTCATTAGGGATTGTTACTATAGGATCTCCGCCTGAAAGTTTCCTTACAACTTCAATTTCTTCTAGCCCTTTTAGCTTTTTGAACCTTTCAATCCAGGCGTTCAGGTAAGGTGCCGCATCTCTTCCGCATCTTCGCACATAGGCACCGATTGCGGCGTTGTCTCCTCCTCTTGGGGCGTATGTAGTTTTCCATCCTGGGGCATGGTTTCCTACATAGTACTCGAACATTTTTGACTTTCCAAGGTCAGGAGCCCTGATGTCCAGCTCAACTCCCCAGGCAATATCTTCCGGGTGTTTCATTGTTTTTAGTCCCATCAGGGAAGCCATTTTTGAATTAATACCATCGGCGATTATAACGAGTTTTGACTTGAAATTACCGGCAGATGTATGGACAGTAAAGTCTTTTCCTTCTTTGAGGATATCATGAACTTCTGTTCCTGTTTGAATATCCACTCCGACTTTCTCTATTTTTTCTGCATAAAAACGGTCAAACTTTGTTTTGTCAATAGCGTATCCGGGTGTTTCAACTTCTACTATCCTTCCAGATGGAGAAATAATTTGCATACCTTTGAGATAATGCACCACGTACGAGGGGTCTACTGTCTCTCCGCATTTATCGAGCATGCCCTTAAAAAAAGAATTTGCGGGATGGGGAGGATTTCCAATCTCTTTTTTTCTTTCCAGCAAAAGGGCAGTAGAACCTTTTTCACAGGCATTTCTCGCAGCCATCATCCCTGCAGGAGATGCTCCTATTACAATAATATCTGCGTCCATTTTTCTCTACCTTTTTTCACCAGAGAATAGAGGTATAAGCTCCCACATAAATGCACAGCACCACATCAAGGATCATTGACCCAAACATAATTGCTCTATAGTTTGAGCCGTTAAGGAAGAGTGCGCCGCCTCTCTCAGGAGTGGGATGTTTGATGAAGTCAAAACATTGCATAAGCATCCAGAGCCCTGAAGCAAGAGCTCCTGCAAAATACACAGGTCCGAGCTGAGCTGACCAGCCTATGATTACTGAGGCAATAACCCCGATAACCCACCAGAAAGTAACGAATCTGGCAGTAAAAGGAATTCCAAAGGTTACTGGAAGTGTTGGAGCACCTTTCAGCCTGTCCCCTTCCACGTCTCTGGCAACGCCTCCAAGGGTAAAAGCCCAGTCCGTAACACACATCATGAGCCCGAAACAGATCGCTGAGATGGGCAGAATAACTTCATCGCTGCCTTTCAGAATCCCAGCCGGGTCAAAGGCAAGCCAGACTCCGACAGGTACAAGCCCATATGAGATTCCCACAGGTAGAAAGCTGAGAAAAGTACTCCTCTTCGCAAAGATTGAATAAACAGTGATAGTTCCTGCCGCGATGATAAGAATCAGGAGAGACTCAGGGTTCAGGTAAAAAGCTGCTGCACCTGCAATTCCCAAAAGTAGAATTGTATAAGCAAGCGCTGCACTCTTTGAAACTCTGGAAGAAGGTAAAGGGCGATTTGGAATATTGATTGTATCAATATCAACGTCGCAGCAGTCATTGAAAACATATGAACTTGTAATAGCTGCAAAGCCTCCTATGACTGCAATCAGGAAGGGAAATAATTCAGGAAGCCCTCCGGTCGCCAGGTAAGAAGCCAGGATTGCACTCGAGGCCGGGAGGGTGAGATCCATGTAGTAGAGTTCGGGTCTCAAAAGCCTGAGATAAGGGCTGATTTCCCCGATCCTTGCTGTAAGGGACAATAGTTTCACCTGTGCTTTTCTATTTTCTTTTAATTTTATACTGAATTTTTGTATCAGGTATTTTATTCTTAAGGTTCTTTCTCAATTTAGAGGGTTATTTACAGGTAGTCCTATAAATGTTTGCATCTCAAAAAGCTTTCTTTTTCTTCTTGGAAGCAGATTTTATATGAGAAAGTCCTCAGAATTCATGAAATACTCATGAAAAGTTTGAAAATCTATGAAATATTTATAAAATATTTCTTTTTATTTTTTACTTTCAAAGTTCATTCTTTTTTCCAGGCTTCTCTGTATATCAGTTTTGCTTTCTTACTTATCTCTTCAATTAGCGGATGGCTAAACTCTTTTTCGCAGACAAATGTATATTCTGCTTGCGGATTCAGGTCCATCAGTTTAAGGGTATTCGAGAGAGCCGTGCTGAGGGATTCATAATCCGGAAATTTCGGAACCTCTGCGTTAAAAGGATAAACTTCCTCCATTTCGACAGGAAACGCTCCAAAGGGCGCTTTAAAAGTGAGGACTTGATCATAACTTCTCTCTCCTTTTAACTGGCCTGTGCGAATAAGTACGGAGCCTTCAAGACTGAACCTTTCCAGCCTCTTCCCAAAGCGCAGGACTTCCGGACGGGAGGAGGATTCTGGTCCACAGTAGAAATAAGTTCCTTTTGTCGCCGGATCAAATTGTTCCAGCCAGGAGGAATGAGTATAAAGCTTTTTCAGCCCATCAAGCAGCTTTGGATGAGCACGGCAACGCTGCTCTACAAGCTCGAGTAACTTTCCATCCTTTATGCACTGCTTGATCAGCCTGATTTCGGCAAAAGTTGCATAGAGGTTGTGCCTTCCCAGAAGCTCTTCTTTATTTTCCGCCTTTTTCAGTTCTTCGGCAGTATACTTTGAACAGATGGGACAGGAACATGGCAGATAATTTAGTTTTTCCACATGGTAAGTCCCATTTACAGTAATATATCTCCCGTCCTTGGCATAGAGTGCATACGCTGCCGAATCAAAAAGATCACAGCCCAGGGCAACTGCAAGAGCGAACATCATTGGATGCCCTGCTCCGAAAAGATGTACGGGTGATACTGGAGAAAGCCCTTTTTTGGACGCTGCAATCACATCAACAAGTTCTGCGTAGCGGTAGGCTTCCATGAGAGGGACAACTGCTCCCAGAGGATATACTTCAAAGTTCAGGGTTTTGAGGTGGGAAGCTGCTTTTTCTCTCAATTCCGGATAAGTTGAACCCTGAACCGGGCCTGCAAGGAGCTGTTCGCCCTGAATAAATTTACGGGCAGCTTCCAGCCTTTCGGCCGTAATTGCTAGTTCCTCTTCAGCTCTCCTGAAGTGAACATCAGGAGGTGTGGGAATATCCAGAGGAACAATAATGTCGCTTCCTATTTTTTGCTGGAAGCCGAGAATTTCTTCGTTCGTAACTTCCACTGATCCGTATACGGATAGCTGGAAAGAACCCGAGTCAGTCATTATAGGTCCATCAAAGTCCAGAAGTCCGTGCAGTCCTTTTTCAAGGGCGACTTTTTTAAGCTCTTCCTTGCGATATATAATATAAGAATTTGTAATCAGGATCTCTGCCCCGAAACTTCGCATTTCTCTCGGGGGGATAAGCTGGATATTTGGATTAATTACAGGCATAACTGTAGGCGTCTCAACAGTCCCGTGGGGAGTTTTGAGCCTTCCTATTCTGCCGCCTGCGTCCTTGTCGAGAATTTCGAATATTGCTGACATGCCGGCGTTATAGATGCCTCTCAGATATATTTATCTTTGGGGTGACGGCTTTACCAGAAATTACTTATCTTTTTTCCAACTTTTTGGATGGTATTCCATATTCTTTATACTATTTGTCTTTTTTACTTTAAACTAATATTTTTGCTCCAGAAAAGATGAAGTACTAATTTTGGGAAGTCCTCCTGATAATGACAACACTTTACTTACCTTGAGAATTAGTTTAGAATAATTTAATTAAGTTTATATAATAGCATTCCGCGAACATATAAATAAAAATCATGGATTTAGAAATCTCAGCCTTAAAGTATTTTTATCCATTTAAACCGTATTACTTCTAGGTTCAAAAATCGATGTCAATAAAAGAAGAGCTTTTGAAGGTTAAGCAAATGATGTAAAAAATAATTAGTAGAGGTCTTTGTTTTGTGGCAATTAAAAAAAATTGGAATATTATTATTTCTAATAGGCTTTGCACTACAGGCTACTATTGGCAGTGCAGCAGCTGCAACGTTTTACGTTGACGCTGGAGGACAGGGAAATTACACAACGATCCAGAGTGCTCTAAACGACGCTAGCGAGGGCGATACGATCATAGTTAATTCTGGAGTGTATTCTGAGAGAGTTACTGTGGATAAGATGGTTATTTTAAAAGGCGCGTCAGGCTATCCAACAGTTGTTGATGGATTTGAAATAGATACGGCTGGTACCCAGGTAAATGGGTTTACCATTAAAGGCTGGATCTGGTTTGATATGGGAGCTGGATCCTGCATCATCCGGAACAATATATTTGAAGGAGCCGGTGTGAGTATAGGTAACAACTATCTTCATGGAAATCAGACTATAATGAATAACATCTTTACGGACAGTTCAGCCGCTATATCAACATATGATAGTATGGACAATAAAATTATCGGAAATAAGATTCAAAACTGTAGTACAGGTATAGAGCTTTTGTCCGGGGGAGGAGGCCACGTCATTACGGGAAATAATATCACGGATTGTGATGTGGGCATAAAATTATCCGATGAATCTGCTACAATTTACAATAATTACTTCAATAACAATATTAACCTGCAGACAGCAGATGAATTTGCAGGAACAATTCTAAACACTACTAAAACAAAAGCTACAAACATAATAGGCGGCCCTTACATAGGTGGTAACTTCTGGGGCTCTCCTTCAGGAGA
>CAZCKG010000066.1:0-3784 GCA_964498825.1 uncultured Methanosarcinales archaeon | reverse complement strand
ACATAATAGGCGGCCCTTACATAGGTGGTAACTTCTGGGGCTCTCCTTCAGGAGAAGGATTCTCTCAGACTCAGTTAGATGCAAATAATGATGGTATTGCTGAGTCTACATTTCAAGTAAATGAGAATAATATTGACTACATGCCCCTGGTAGTCCCCAGAGCCGAACCTGTGCCTTCACTTCCAGTCGCAAATTTCCAGACAAATATCAGTCAGGGCTCTGCTCCTCTTTCTGTTACATTTACCGATCTTTCTGAGAATATAGTTTCAAGGAGCTGGGATTTTGAAAATGACGGAAATATTGACTCTACAGGCAAAACCGAAGTTCATATGTATACTGTCCCAGGAACATATACAGTAAATCTTACAGTTGCCAATGAGATTGGACCAGCTTCGAAACTTGCCACGATAACTGTTATAGAAACAAGTGGAAATAGTGGAACAGAGGACACCGGAACAAGTGAAGATTCTTCTGATGATGGAGATAGTGATGGAGGCAGTCACAGCAGTGGTGGTGGAGGCGGTGCAGGGGGATCTCCTGAACCTCAAAAGAATGTTGATGTCAAGGAACTCTCACAAGCATTTGTCACAAGTGGAAAAAATGTAAAGTTTGATTTTACGAAGAATGCAACATGTGTTGTTTATGTGACTTTTGATTCAAAAAAGACTTTTGGAAAGACCACAGCTATTGCTGAAATGCTGAAAAATAAATCTTCTCTTGTTTCCGAGCTTCCTGAAGGTGAAGTTTATAAATCCTTTAATGTGTGGGTAGGGAACGGTGGAATAGCTTCAGAGGAAAACATTGAGAATCCTGTCCTTTGTTTTAAGGTAGAAAAGTCCTGGCTTCAGGATAAAAGTATAGATCCGGCTTCAATCACTCTCAACTGGTATAATGATAAAAAATGGGAGCAGATTCCGGTTAATATGTCAGAGGAAGATGAATACTATCTGTATTTCACGGCCAATGTTTCTGGATTCTCTTCTTTTGCAATAACAGGAAAATCAAATGATGCTGCTGCACAGGAAGTTTCTAAACAACAGGAAGATAATTTACCCCTCATTGGATCAGTAAGGCTGACCAGTGATGCCAATGACACTGTAATAAAAGGCGGAACTGGGAAGAAAACTCCCGGATTTGGGCTTGTTTTTGGAACTGCCTGTTTCTTTGGCGCATTTTATTACAGACGAAAATAACGAGGTGAAGGAGGTTACCCTTCATCCCAATCTTTTTCTCAATCTTCTTTTGAGCGTGGCATAGCAATTATTTCCCTAATCTGAAGTGAGAAAAAGTCGCTGCTGTGGGCTGGCCTGAGTACAAGAGCAACATCTGCTCCCCATCTTGTGCCTCCTATTGCTATAATCTCAGTTGTATCTGAGACCGGTATATGGCCTGAGTCAGCTGCCATAATTGCAACTTCAATAGCTACTTTGAAGCCTTTCCCGAAAAGAGATCTGAGAGTATCGGAAATTACTTCTACTCTGGAATAGCCTCCGAACTTCTTTGTAATCGAACGCTCAATTCCGGAAAACATGTGGGATTGAGTGGTAATTACTGCCCCGAGGGCTCCAAGTTTCTTTTTATAATCTTCTTCAACTTCCCACTGGCCTTTTTCTTTCTGCCCATACTGGTGGCTTATTCCAATAACTTTTATGCCGCTGCCTTTTACAGCTTCTGCCATTTTCAGAGCCGTTTTCCCGCTGGTGCTGGCGACTACAATATGGGAAATCTTCAGTTCTGCTGCCCTTTTTGCTGCTGCTTCAATAACTGCGTCGGTATTTTCTTCTCCTACATTGTCAAAGTAAAGAACAGATTCTTCCATTTGCCTTTTTCTCCTGATTTCGTATTTTTTTCTTCGTATCTCTCTTAAATGAGCTTTTTACGTTTTGTAAGCTTCTTCTAAGGTTTCTTTCTTTTATTATGCTTTTTATGATTGTCTTTTTTGGCTCCTTTTTTGATATCCATCCTTCTATGGCATCTTTAAATAGCCTGTTTTTATCTGATGTTAACTTTAAAACAATAGTTCCCGGAATTATTTTTCTCTATCAGGAGAAAAGATATATATTAAAAAGATTCTCTTTCATTAAAAAAGAGGGCTATGGTATTCTGAAACCCGGCTTCATTGCATATTTTCGATGTCTGTGCAGGAAGTAATATATATCGGGGCTGATGAAAACTTGTTTATCTAGGATTAGGTCAAATATAATCATAGGGGTTGTATTTTATCGAGGTGGTTATTTGTCAACTACGGATTATGACAACAATGATGTAAAGATTATTACTAAACCTGTGCAGTCAAAAAATCCGGTTTTGATTGAAGGTTTTCCCGGCATCGGGCTTGTGGGGAATATTGCAAGTCAGCATATGATAGAAGAATTGAAGATGGAATATATCGGCTCTATTGAATCCAGATATTTCCCTTCTATTGCAGTGCTTTATGAAGGGCTTATAAATATGCCTGTCAGGATTTATGAGAGCACAGAACACAACCTGATTATTGTAATCTCAGATATTCCTATTAGCCATACCGTATCTTACGATGTAAGTAATGCTCTTGTTGATTGGGCTGAATCTATCAATGTAAGAGAGATTGCTTCCATTGCAGGAATCGCCATTATGGATACAGGACATAAAGTTTTCGGGGCAGCCACCACTTCGGAGATGCTGGATCGGCTCAAAGATAAAGTAGAAATTTTCCAGATGGGAACTATTTCCGGAATTTCCGGTAGCGTAATGGCTGAATGTCTGCTGCGTGAAATTCCTGCAATTAGTCTGCTTGGAGCTACCAAAACTCAAAATCCTGATCCAAGGGCTGCTTCTGCTGTTATTGAAGTTTTAAACAAGCTATATGGGCTTTCAATAAATACCGAGAGATTAATAGAGCAGGCTGAACGCATAGAAATTGAACTCCAGAGGCTTGCTGAAGATGTTCAGAGTAGTGAGCAGAAAGGCGGCGAAGTGAAAAAGGAGTTCCCAATGTACGGGTGATCCCATGGAGTACATCGCGTTAACAGGAATTGCTGAGTCTATAATCGAGATCCTGAAGAAACATCAACTCAAAACTCTTGAAATTAGAAATCCTCAAAATTTCTTAGGGGTACTTGGGCTCAATGCAGGAGATAAAGTTCTCCTGACTTCTACCAGTCTTGAGGATCTTAAGGACGGGAGCCCGGGTCTAATAGCAAAGGTTGTGCAGAGGCAGATCTCTGCTCACTCCGTCGTTAGTTCAAACAATCTCTATGTTGAAGAACGAGAGGCTATTTCAGCTCGTATTCAGCTTGAATGCAAGTGTATGGGAAGAGTGAAAAGTGTCATTTCAGATGAACTGGGGAAACCAGTTAGGGTAGATGCTATAGAAATTTCCTGCTATGAAGCCAGATAACAGCCTATTAAATAAAGCTGATTTCTAAAATAATTTAAAAAACGTTTTTTCTCTATTTTTCTTGTATCTCACTATACCAACATTAAGATGTTTGCCATTTTTGTGAGAAAAATAATTTTCTGGCGCAAGAGACTCTTATCTAGAAGAGAATTCCAATAATATACTATTACTATTCTGAATAAAACTATTATTCTTAAAATGATACTATTTTTGAAAAAATATTATTTGGAAATACTACCACTATTTTTTTGAAAAAATAATGTTCCTGAAAGAAGTATTTTTAAGAGGTGAAAAAGATAGAAAAAGAAAGTTACCGGAAAAATTAAGTTTTCTCCGGCAACTCGGGATTGCTATTTATTTCAGTCGAATACCCCGCTAGCTTGCTGCGGGGATGGAAAACTTCCC
>CAZCKG010000065.1:4679-9210 GCA_964498825.1 uncultured Methanosarcinales archaeon | reverse complement strand
AAAATGACTGATTAAGGAAGATGCAAGAAATGAAAAATATTCAGGACAAGAACATAATTTCTACCGTCCATTCAGAAAAAACAGAAACTTCCGGTGTGAAAACACTAACCGGAGATCCTAAAAAAGCTATAGTGAAACTGTCAATTCCAATGGTCATTGCAATGTCAGTGCAGACAATCTATAGTCTGGTTGATACTTACTGGGTTTCCTGGCTTGGATCGGATGCCCTTGCAGCAATGGGCTTCGTGTTTCCGTTTTTCTTCATAAGCATGGCTTTATCCAACGGATTAGGTATAGGAGGGGGAGCTGCAATCTCCCGCATGATAGGAGCCAGGAATAAAACAGGTGCAGATAATGTAGCGGTACACACGATAATTATAATGACATTGCTTTCAATTTTATTTACAATTCCTTTTTATATCTTTGCGCCTCAAATCTTTACTCTTGCAGGAGCTGGAAAAACTACAGGCCTTGCAGTAGCGTATGCCAGGGCTATTTTCCTTGGAAGCTTTATAATCTTCTTTTCCAACGTGGCCAATTCAATTCTCCGAGCCGAGGGAGATTCAAAGAGAGCTATGAAAGCTATGATTATAGGGGGACTCCTCAACATTGTCCTTGATCCTATATTCATTTTCACTTTGAAGATGGGAATTGCAGGTGCAGCCTGGGCAACAGTTCTTTCTATAGCTATAAGTTCTCTTATGATGGCTAACTGGCTGTTCTTCAGAAAAGATACTTATGTTACCTTTGATTTCAAGGATTTTCGCTTTGAAAAGAATATTATAAAAGAGATCGTACAGGTATCGTTTCCAGCTTCAGCCCAGCAGCTTTCAATGTCTCTTTCAATGATATTCCTGAATTCTATTATTGTACTTGTGAGCAGCACTGATGGAGTTGCCATATATGCTACGGGATGGAGAGTAGCTACAATTGCAATGGCTCCTCTTCTGGGAATCTCAACTGCTGTAATTTCCGTAACCGGAGCTGCAATAGGAGCTCATGATTATTTGAAAGCAAAAGAAGCCCTTTCTTATTCAACTAAACTTGGATTTCTTTTAGAGTGCGGAATAGGAGTTTTTATGTTTATCTTTGCAACACAAATAGCTTCTATATTTACGCAATCTGAAGGAGGAGCTCATATAACAGCTGACCTTGCTCATTTTCTGAGATTAATGTGCCTGTTTTACCCAACAGTTGCACTCGGTTTTTTCTCATCTTCATTCTTCCAGGGAGCAGGCAAGGGTATGAATTCTCTAATTGCAACCCTTCTAAGAACTATTGTTTTTACTCCTGTCTTTGCAGCACTCCTGGCCTTCACTTTTAATATGGGACAGGAAGGAGCATGGTGGGGAATAGTTATAGGCAATGGACTAGGCTCTCTATTGATGTATATCTGGGCAATATATTTCTTGAGAGCGCTTTTAAGAACAAAACATGTTACAAAGATTGAAGGAGCTTCAGCCTGAATAGGCTGACTCTTTTTTAATCTCTCTTTCGATTGCAGATTTTTTCTTTGTCTAATTTTTTTCGATCCAGCTGTGTATAAGTGCCCATAGTTCAGGAGAATTGTAATCAAGAGCTATGCTACCATGCCCCTGAGAATTCCAGTTTACGGTAGTAACCCTCTTATTTATTCTGCCTACTTCTTCTTTGTACCACCATGAACCATAGTCGCTAAAACCCCCGCCAAGGCCTATATAAAGGACAGGAGAATCTATTTTTGAAAAATCGATCTCAAAACCATCTACATTGCCCATCAGGCCTGCCATGTACTGATCCAGATACTTCGGAGAATAAGGAACTGCTCCCCCGGTCAATGTCAAACTAAGTAATCTGTTTTCGTCAACATAATAAAGACCGTTCAGATCCCCACTCCAATAATGGTAATCCGGAGTATAGGGATATTTGTTAAATGTATGAGTCTGGCTAGCTATCAGCCTGAAAAATTGTCTGTTTGTAAAGTTGGGTTGAATAGAAGACTTTCCTTCAGGGTCTGCTAAAGCAAGATTGGCTATTTGCATCATAACACCCATATTAGTAGCGTTATATGCTCCGCCTTCTATGCTTTTAGAAGTAAGGTAAAACTCCTGTGCTTGCGCCTCTATCAATTCAGAATATTTAGGATCATATTTAATGATAATATCAACAGGCACTATTCTCTCAAGAGAACCTAAAGGCAAATCTCTGTATTCGCTGGCCTCATACGCAGTAAGAATCAATGCTCCATGACTATGGCCGATTGCTGTAGTCTCTATATTTTCTTCATGCTTATTGCTTAAGAGAGCTGTGTGATATCTTGATACAACGATACCTTTGTACATGTCACTAAGATGCTCATCAATGGTCCATTTTTCCATATAACTGAAATCCGTTTCATTTGCCGGAATATTTGTCTCTCTTCTGTCCAGTATATATGTACTGTATCCCTGTTGAGCATAGTATATAGCCATATCAGAATAGAAACCCTCTGTCAAAGCCTGCCCTGGGAGAATTATCAAATTCTTCTCTACGTTCGTTTTCCAGGGACTTTTCTCCTTCACATAGTTAGTAAGTACAATGTAATCATATTCTTCAGGACCGACACTTATTTTAAGTGTATATTTAGCTACATCACCGCATACAATGCCTGCTCTGTTTCTTTCTGTTGAGGGAAAATATAAGTCTGATATTCTAAATGAAGTGTGATCGTACAAAATCCCTGAACTCTTAAATGGATTGCTCAGGATTTCCATATTTTTCTCTGGGTTGACATTTACTAATGATATTTGCGTTTTCACTTTCTCACCTTGTGAGATTCTCAAATCCTATTCTGTATTTGAGGATCTAACTTTTTATGTATCATCAGTTAATTTTCCCGTTTTGCTATCGTAATTTACCCGTATTAACACATCAGTTAATGAAGTGTAAAATAGTAGAAAATAAACCTATAGGCTAAAAACAGAGAAATTATGAGCCAATAGTCTAAAAATCTTTAATCATTAGGGATTATCTTATCATGATGTGACAGAAGATTTTCAGTCCTCATACCTCTGCTTTGAAAATATTACTCGCCAATTAGTACTCAACTCTACAAATATAAGGATTACCATTTGACTTTCATATCTCATTTATTATAATGTTTATGTACCTCAGTCAATAAAAGGAAAATTTTCCCTTATATATGGATTTTCAGATTTTTAATATTATATTTCGCAAAATTATTGTATATGGAGTGTAATACCTCTAGGAGGAGGTACTGAACTTGAAAAAATATTTATTCATATTTCTGATGTCAGTTCTTGTTTTTGGAGCTCTTTTCTCCCTCACTGTTTCAGGAGCAGAAGGAAACATAACATCAAATAAATCTACTTTAGAAAATAAATCTTGTCCAGCCAATGTAACCAAAACTTCAGAAGAAATTTCTGTATCTGAGCAGAAGTTCAGGACAGGTCCGACTGTAGTTCTCAGGCCGGTTAATGATGTCATTACCGCAAACGAAGATGGACTTGTTGAACTTTATATAGATAATCCATCCCTTAATGATGTAACTCTCAATGTAGATGCAAGAATCAGCGTTCCCTCTGGAATTCATGTCTATGGAGAGGGCTTTGGCCAGGCTGGTGCAGCAGGTACGGTTTATGGTACATTTTCCGTACCTCCTGGAAGCGCCCGCACAATCTACATTAACATCAAGGGAGAAAATGTAGGCTCGTATACTGTTCATTTCAGCGGTCTTTACTGGCCTGGAGATAATAAAGATAATTACAATCCAATTTCACTTTCCCACCCATTTGAAGTTAAAGAACCGTCCTCAAACCCTGATGAAGCTCCTGCTTCAAACAAAACCACAGGGGTACAGGCCGAAGGAAAGGGCTCATTTAGTGTTCCAGGATTTGGAGCGTTGATTGCAGTTATAGGACTGTTGGCAGTTTATATTACCAGAAGAAAGTAATCGGATCAAAAAGGAGATTAATACTACTATAAACTTATTTTTCCATTTTGAATATGCAGGGACTACGCTTTAAAAAGCGTAAGTCCTGTTTTTGAGAAATTTTGCTTAAAAATTGTTTCTGAATCTTTTCAAATTTATTCCAGAAACGGTTTACTGCATAGAAAAATACGAAGGACAAAATTGTTAACATTTTTTAATAGCACAAAAATCGTACTTTTCATGTCAAATTACTGTATTATGTATGCGAATTTTCTCCGATATATCACATACTGTAGATGAAAGTAAAATAAACCAAAATACTTAATACCTGTTGGGAAGTATCGGTCTAGAGTACATTGCATATGCTAACAATCAAAATTTAGTTTTTAAAGCTATTTTCAAAAAACCAGCCGGTAATTCAATACCCCTGGAGGTATCAAAGTTGAAAAGCTATTTACCTATAGTTTTGGTGTCAATTCTTGTTTTTGGGTTTGTCTTCTCATATACTGGAGGAGCAGAAGAAAATTCATTAGCAAAAGAAGCGGCATCAAAGATCTCAAAATACAGTGAATCTGCCAATCAATCCGCGAACCAATCTATCAATAAATCTATCAATCAATC
>CAZCKG010000065.1:0-4579 GCA_964498825.1 uncultured Methanosarcinales archaeon | reverse complement strand
GTGAATCTGCCAATCAATCCGCGAACCAATCTATCAATAAATCTATCAATCAATCCGTTAATAAATCCGCCGATCAATTAGTCGACAAATCTTCATTAAAAAATGAGTCTCATTCAGCCAATGTAACTGGAAGTACAGAAGGAGTGCCTTTAGCTGAACAGAAGTTCAGGGTAGGTCCTACTGTAGTTCTCAGACCTGTTAACGATGTAATAACTGAAAATGAAGATGGGGTTATTGAACTCTATATCGATAACCCGTCCCTTAATGATGTGACTCTGAACGTAGATGCAAGGATCAGTGTTCCCTCCGGGATTCATGTCTATGGGCAGGGCTTTGGCCAAACGGGAGCAGCAGGCACTGTGTATGGCACGTTCTCCGTCCCTCCAGGAACTGCCCGGACAATTTATATCGATGTCAAGGGAGAAAAAGTAGGCAGCTCTACTGTCCACTTCAGCGGCATGTACTGGCCAGGAGATAATAAGGACAATTACAACCCGATTTCACTTACTCATCCATTTGAAATCAAAGAACCTTCAGCAAATCCTGAGGAAACCCCTGATTTTGAGAAAGTCACCGGTGTAAATGCCGAAGCAGAGGGTTCAGTTAGTGCTCCAGGTTTTGGAGTATTAATTGCAGCTATAGGCCTGATAGGAGTTTACATTGCCAGAAGAAAATAAACTCGATCAAAAAAGGAGTTCAAAATTAGTTTCAAAGAGAAAAACCTCTAATTTTTCTCTTTTTTGTTTTGACAACTTGTAAAGAAGTACCTATAATTTCTAGTTATGTGGTTTCTAAACTACTCTTGATAATGAATAAACATTCGTTTTTGTAGATTTTGACTCTTATAAAGAGCATTTCAAAAAAGGTGCTAGAATGTCCGGAAGAGAGATTTTGAAGACTTTAGTAAGTTGCCTCTTAGTGGGCTGTTTTTTAATCAGCAACATTGCATATGCTTCTGCATTATCTGAGGCTTCAACAAATTCAGATTCTTACGAAAACAAAACGGGGCTCTCAGAAGAAGAATTACAGTCTTCAGAAGAAGCTCAAAATTCAGAAAAAGACTCACAAACCTCTGGAGATAATGAAAGACAGACCTCAGATAATAAAACGAACTCTTCGGAAAATGCAGAAATACAGTCTGCGGAGAAAACAGAAACAAACTCCTCTCAATATCCGGAAACGGGATCTTCGGAGAATACAAAAACGGAAATCACTCAATACAATATAAAACATTCAGAGTACACGAAAATAGAAAACAACCAGTATATACAGAAAGAATCCGAAAATACAGGCTCGTCTAAGTACTCCAAAGAAGCACCATCTTCCGCAAGTGTCAATCTCCATGGAGAAAAAACGGAAGTTGTTTCCGGGGAAGATATTTTATTGAAGCTTTCAGCAGTGAACCTGATTACAAAACCTGTTATGCATGTTCAGGTTATTATTATTCCACCTTCTGGAATGATGGTTTCTTCATCAGAATTTGTCCAGTCCGGAGCAGGCCAGTACACAACAACGTATGAGCTTGAACCCGGGCAGGGAAGAGATATTGAAGTGAGGATTGAGTCCAATCAAATTGGAGATTTCACTGTAGAAGGCAGAGTGGTTTACTATTTTGGTGATGATATCAAAAACGCAGAAGATTACACACTTAAGCTTCCTATAAAGGTTGAAGCCAAATCTTACACTGCAGACTCTATGTATAAAGCTCTTCCCGGATTTACGCTAGTGGGTCTCATATTCGTATTAATGAGTGTATATTTCTTGAGAAAAAGATAAGTTGATACAAATAGATGAAAAGGGATAGGGTTACTTCATTAATTCATTAATTCATTAATTCATTAATTTTGTTCGCGAATTAAAACGAAGAATAATTTATGAGCCCATATTCCACAGTATTTTTTTGAAAATCAATATTTTTCTTGATAGCGTTTTTGGAACCTGTTTAAGTAATTTTTACTCTTACTGGAACCTGGCGAAAATTGAACGACATCGTTTTTTGGTCTCTAACGTCGTTTTTTGATCCCTAGAATACCATATATTTTCTTTCACCTCCTGCATAAAAATCCAATAAATCCACGTTTTTGAAAATCAATAGCGGAAAGATTGTGAATATACAAAAATTTACTGCGGAAAACAAGTTGATTTTCTGAAAAATACTGCGAAATATGGGGTATACCTCCGGAAAGTTGTCAGAGAAAGAGAAAAATGTAAAGACAAGTGAGATATAGATATAAAAATCAAGTAAAGAATAGAATGAAAGGGATTCAGGCATGAAATTTCTTTCCGGCCTGAATATTCTGACAATGTTTAACCCAATGACTCAGGGTATGCAGAGGTACCATTCATCTTTACATTTCAAACCTTGTCATAACGCCATGGAGTTCTTCAGGAGGGAGTCTGTAGAACTGGACAAAAGATGGCGACAGTTTCTTAATTACAGAAAACACTTTCCATACTAAATTATTAGTAAATATATCTTCTATTCCATAAAAAATTGTTTTCTCAGAAATCCCATTGTCTTTCAAAATTTTTTCCACGTCGACAATTTCCATATAGCCCATCTTTATTTCGAATAAACTCAATCCTTTTGCCAGTTCCTTTATGAACGAGCTTTCTACTCCAAACGGACTGTCTGATTTGATTATCGAAATGAAAATATTGTTTTCATAAATAATATTATTCTTAAACATCACGTGGGAAATGTATTGAGGAATTCTTTCTATGTCTCGTGCAAAGAAAAGAGCAGTCCCACTGATTTTATTTTCAGTAGCATATAAACGGTTATATTTTTCAAGGAAATTTTCAGTTCTCATGAGCCTCATCAACTCATAGAGCCTCTCTTGTCCGGCAGTAAATATAACAATAAGAGAAAAGATAACAGCTGCTATGATAATGGACCAGTAACCTCCGTGAGGTATTTTGTAAGTGTTTGAAAGAAGGAATACCAGGTCTATAACTGTTATACATGCAGCGATAAGGGCCTTTGATGTCTGTTTCCTGTGATAAAATATTGAAGTCATCATTATGCCCGTAATCGACATGGTTCCTGTAACCGCTAATCCATATGCAGCTGCAAGATTTTTGGATTCTCTAAAGGTCAGCATCATAAATAATACAGCTATAAGAAGGGCCCAATTTACTGTACTTATATATATCTGTGATTTTAGTATACCGGATGTATAATCTATTTTTAACATTGGCATTATTCGGGTAGTTATTCCCTGATATACTATTGAGAACATCCCGCTTATCATAGCCTGAGAAGCTATAATCGTAGCTATAATACTCAGGATAAGAAATGGAATATATAATAGATGTATCTGCTGATTTACCATCTCAAATAATATATTTGTGGAATGAGGGTTCCGGAGAATAAAGGCTCCCTGCCCTAGATAATTTAAAACCAGTGCTATAAATACAAATCTCCAGGCTTTCAAAATAGGTTCTCTTCCCAGGTGACCCATATCTGCATATAATGCCTCTCCTCCCGTAGCACACAAAATGACTTCGGATAAGACAAAAAATCCTATAATCCCATTATCAAGAAGAAATCTTATAGCATAATAAGGATTAATGGCTCTAAGCACATCTGGTGTATAAAAAATTGAAACAATACCTGATAATGAAATTGATGCAAACCATAGGATCATTATAGGTCCAAATATCCATGTAATCTTTTCTATTCCCTTGCTCTGAATTGAAAAAAGTGCTATTGCAATTGCACCGGCAATAAGAATGATAATTCCCTGTCCTATGTCTTTGAATTCAGGAATTATCTTCAGTCCCTCTACAGCGCTCAATATACTTATGGCTGGTGTGATTACTCCATCTCCCATAAGAAAAGACGTCCCTATATAGGCCAATAAAGTAACAAAGGCTACATTTCTACCTGATTTAAGAAGCGGGACAAGTAACTCTTTTAAGACAATAGTTCCTCCTTCACCTTTTTTACCAAGACTCATGGCAAGCCAGGCGTATTCCATAGTTACTAATATAATCAATGTCCAGATAATTAAAGACAAAACTCCTATTACATGGGCCTCTGTGGGTCTTGTGAGAAGAAATATAACTGTTAAGGTGTAAATTGGACTTGTTCCAATATCTCCAAAAACAAGCCCCAAAGAATTTACAATTCCCCTGAATTCAGCTTTGGAATACATTAATACCACCTTTTTATTTCAGGAATCTATGGGCAAAAATAAAATCTGAGACGAGAAGGTTAGGAGTTGAATTTATGCGTGATAAATCTCATTTATCCTATCCGAAACGAATGAAAAGGAAATTGGATTTTGCTAACTGCCGACTCTGGAATTTCCGTTTTCATAAACTTTCCTTCTCTATTTATTAATAATCAATTTTAGTTTTCTTAATAGTCAACTTTAGTTCCATGCAACCAGCGTACTCTTTTCAATAACAATAGATAATTGTGAAAATTACGTTTTCATATATAAATATCTTGAGCCATGTACATAGAAATCACTAATGACCTGTCATTAAGATAATTTGCTGATAATTATGATATAAAAATTTTAATTTATATAAAAATTTTAATTTTCCGAGTTAAGAAGTTCTGATACAG
>CAZCKG010000064.1:0-9329 GCA_964498825.1 uncultured Methanosarcinales archaeon | reverse complement strand
TTTTTAAGTTGAGATTCAAAGAAGTAGTTTTTGAGTTTTGGGATCAGCTCCTTCAATAAAACAAACTGATTACCCCAAAACTAAACCTTTGATTAAGCTTTCACAGAATTCTTATGTATAGAAAATAAAAGGTTGAATTTTCAGATTACTTTTTGTTATCTTTCTTCAGGGCCAAAAACCAGTCAAGACACTTGACTCCTTCTCCTGGATTTTCAAGCCTTTCTTTTACTCCTTCCATTGAGTTCGGTGCTGGAATTATTACATCTTCACCTGGCTGCCAGTTAGCCGGGGTTGCAACTTTTTCATTTTCATTTTTCTGCAGGGCAGTCAGGAGCCGCTTGATTTCCTGCATATTTCTTCCTGCTGACAGTGGATAATAGATAACTGCTCTAACTTTTGCCTCGGGATCTATTATAAATACAGCTCTTACAGCCTGTGTGGTTGATGCATTTGGCTGTACCATGCCGTATTTTTTCGCAACTTCCATTGTCAGGTCAGCAATTACCGGGAACTTAACCTCTACATTTTTCATTCCTTTGTACTCTATTTTTTCCTCAATTCTCTTAAGCCAGGCAATGTGGGAAAAAACGCTATCTATAGATAGTCCTATCAGTTCAGTATTCATTTCTCTAAATTCTTCCTGCATGCTGGCAAAGGTCATGAATTCGGTAGTACATACTGGTGTAAAATCTGCAGGATGGCTGAAAAGGATTACCCATTTGCCTTTGTAATCTTCCGGAAAGTTGATTTGTCCCTGAGTTGTCACTGCCGTAAAAGAGGGCGCATCGTCTCCAATAAGGGGCATACGTATCTGTTCACATTCCATTTCTACCATATTCTCACCTATATCCATTCCATTGAGTACATAATAAAAGAAAACACAGCTTTTTAGGGTTTGGAGACTGAGTTCCGTTTTTTGGGTAAAGCTTTGAAAATATTTCCCTTCTCCTTTGTCTCCACAAGTATCTATGGTTATTTCCATTCTTATATATCTCTTCCGAAAAACGGACAAAAATACTCTATTGCTGGAGATTCTGATCTTAAAACGCCATCGTCTGCTTATTTTATATACGAATGAGAAATGTTATGAATCTATTTTTCAACCCATACACTTTCCAAGTTAATTATTTTTTAAAATATGTGTTTTAAATGGTTTCCGGGCACATTCGAACATTCTAACTTAATATTTTTAAAAAAGGAGTTCTCTTAATACTTCTTTCTCGAAAGTAATTTATGTTAGTAGTTCTTTTCTTATAGGGGGTTCAAATGAGAGAGTTTGCCAGGCCAAAAGTTGTAGTTAGTAAATGCCTTGAGTTTGACCGCTGCCGATATAATGGGGATATGATCAGCAGTCCAATAGTGTCAAAACTTAAGGAGTATGTATCTTTCCTGCCTGTTTGCGCGGAAGTCGAGATAGGGTTGGGTGTTCCAAGAAATCCAGTGAGAATAGTTCTTGATAATGGAGAATATCGGCTTGTCCAGCCTGAAACTGGTAAGGATTTAACCAAAGATATGCAGGCTTTTTGTACCGATTTTCTTGATTCGGTAGGAGAAGTTGACGGTTTTATTCTAAAGTTCAGGTCTCCTTCCTGCGGGCTTAAAGATGTAAAAGTTTACCCCTCTGCAGGCAAGTCAGGGGCAATTGAGAAAAAATCCGGATATTTCGGGGGAGAAGTCCTGAAAAAATATCCTTTTTTGCCTGTTGAAGATGAAGGGAGGCTCAGAAACGCCCGCATAAAAGAGCATTTCCTGACAAAGCTTTTTGTATTTGCTGCTTTTCGGAAAATAAAATCCGAAGGTAGTATGAAGGATATCATAAAGTTTCATACCGAAAACAAATATCTCCTCATGGCTTACAGCCAGACAGAACTCCGAAAACTGGGAGCGATTGTTGCAAATAAAGAAAAAAAGCCTTTTAAAGAATTGATCTGCGATTACGAATCACATCTTCAGATTGCTTTAACAAGACCTCCAAAATACACTTCAAACATTAACGTGCTTATGCATGCTCTCGGGCATTTTTCAGACAAGCTTTCAAGCGGAGAAAAAGCCCTGTTTTTTGACTGGATTCAGAAATACAGGGAAGGAAAAACATCCCTTTGCCCGGCAATAAATACAATAAGGTCATGGATAGTACGCTTTGAAGACCAATATCTTATGCATCAGACCTTTTTTGAGCCATATCCGGAAGGGTTGATGGAGATAGATCCGGTAAACTCCCACCTGAGGCAAGATCTCTGGAAATAAGTCTTATTAAACAATCATTAAACCATGAGCTTCTGGCTGAGGGGGTATTTGATGAAAATTGAAGTGAAATTATTTTTCTTATTTTTACTCTTCTCTCTTGTCTGGGGTTTTCTATTCTGGCCCAATTCCGAAATTTCAGATGATTTTGATAGAGAGATAGGTGAAAATTTTCTTGAAACGTATACTGTAAGACTTGAATCCCCCGCTGTCCAGATCGGAGAAGATCAGGTAAACTCCGAAAGACCGTCCCGAACTTATTCCTGGGATTATGACGAGTACAGCTGGCAACTTACTCTACCTCTCGATGAGGAACTTTATGATGTATATAGCTCAAGAACAAGGCACAGGGACTATGATTTGTTTGCTTCGGATCCTTATGATGACTGGTTAATTGAAAATATTGCTGATTCTCTCATTTCTCTCTCCAGAGAATACGGACTTGAAGAGTGTAAAGTCCCGGAACTTTGTGTATCATTTGTTCAGTCCTTAAATTATACGTCCGATATTGCAAGTTCAGGTTTTGACCAGTATCCCCGTTTTCCCTATGAAACCCTTTATGAGAATGGCGGAGATTGTGAAGACACCTCTATTCTTTCCGCGGCAATTCTTCAGGAGATGGGCTATGATGTTGTTCTTCTGGAACTTCCAGAGCATATGGCTATAGGGATAAAGTGCGACAATGAAAAAGAAGGGGAGAGTTTCGAATACGAAGGCAAAGATTATTACTATCTGGAAACTACAGGCAGCAACTGGAGAATAGGGGAAATTCCTGAGAAATATGCAGACCAGCCTGTAAAAATAATTCCTGTGTACAGAAGACCCCTGATGAATCTTGATTTCCGTGCTCAATGTGAATACTCGAGAAAAGATGGAGTTGTAGACGTTAACGTCACTCTAAGAAACGTGGGCTCGGAAACGGCGAAAAATACAACTGTTTATGTTGCTCTTCAGGCTGCAGACGAAGTGAGTGTATGGGACGATGTTAATAGTTCTTCCATAACTCTCGAGCCAGAAGGAATTTACAATTATACTGCAACCGGACTCACTGTTCCTGCAGGAAAAACCTTCAGGGTGTACGTACAGACACAGGGAGAAAACCTGCTTTCTGAAAACATAACCAGCGAGTGGGTTAAAGTCTGAAAAATCCCATTTTGCCAAATCCTGTGAGTTACTTATAAATCATATATCCACGAATTATAATGGTAAGGTAAATCGATTATTCAATAACTCTACAATATTTTGGGGTGGTCAAATGAATAGACTATACAGATCTAAAACTAACAGGATTATTGCAGGGGTATGTGGTGGTTTAGGAGACTATTTTAAAGTTGACCCAACACTAATAAGGCTGCTATGGGTCCTTCTCACTCTATCCGGTGGGGCAGGATTGGTTGCTTATATTATTGCCTGGGCTATAATCCCTGAAGAACCTTCAGTATAAAATAGGCAATGCTTTTTGTTTCCTTTGTGGTTTTGCAATGAGTGTTTTAATGAGTTTTAAAAATAGTTTTCCAGAAAAGATTCTGGAAGTTTGCTGTTTGTTGATCACTTAAAGTGGATTATTTTTACTGATTAAAAAGTTGATCCACAAACCACTCAGGATCAAACTTTTTCAAATCTTCATAGCCCTGTCCTACACCAAAAAAGAGAATAGGCTTACCTGTGATGTAAGCAATGGATATAGCTGCTCCGCCTTTGGCATCAGCATCGATTTTTGTCAGAATGGACCCATCAATTGGCACGGCTTCGTTGAACTGAGCAGCCCTTTCGACTGCATCATTTCCTGCAACTGCTTCATCTACGAATATTATAAGGTCCGGAGTGCTTACTCTGCAAATCTTCTCCATCTGTGCCATAAGATTAAGGTTTGTGTGCATGCGGCCTGCTGTGTCTGAAAGCACAAAATCGATTTTATGGGCTTTTGCATACTGTATTGCATCGTAAATTACTGCTGCAGGATCAGCCCCTGGCTGATGTTTGATCATTTTTACTCCCAGCCTGTCTGCATGAATCCCCAGCTGATCAATCGCACCTGCCCTGAATGTATCTCCTGCCGCCAGAACTACGGAATATCCTGACTTGAGCAGCCTGTGAGTCATTTTTGAGATTGATGTTGTTTTTCCGGTCCCGTTAATTCCGACAAAAACAATATGGACAGGTTTTTCTTTGCTTTTTATGCATTCATCAAAATCATAGAAGTTGGCAGATACTACGTCCAGAATAGCTTTTTTCAGGGCTTCTTCTACGATTTCTCCGGTATTGCTTCCAAGATGTTTTGTGGTGCCTGTAAGCTGATCTTTTACGGATTTTGTAATGGCTTCGGAAACCGAGAGGGCAAGGTCGCTTTCCAGAAGTCCCATTTCAAGTTCCCAGAGGGGCTCTTCAAGGTCTTTCTCATCCAGATAAACTTCTCTGTTAAAGACCAGGGCTTTTGCCTTTTGCGCAAACCCAACTTTTGAGACTTTTTTGAAAAAAGATTTTTTCTCTTCAGGTGCTTTTTCTTCTTCCTGTTTCTCTTCTCGCTTATTCTGTATATCCTTCTTTCTTTCTTCAAGCTTTTTCCTGTACTCTGCTTTTTTTCTGTCTTCCTCTTTCCCTACAGGTACAGGTGTAACCATTACAGGTTCTGCTACTTCGGGACGTTCCTCTTCCAGAGGCGTTTCAAAAGCTTCCTCTTCTAAAATGGGCTCAACATCTTCTTCAAAGACCTCATCTTCAAGGCTTTCTTCTGTCTGAGGTTCAGGTTCTTCTACAGGCTCGACAGCTACGGCTTTGTCATCAATGGTTTTGCTGAGCGTCTTTTTAAAAATCCCAAGTTTCTCTTTAATTTTGTTGAACACAGGATCCATCCCAAAAAAGTTCAGTAAAAAATAAGTAATTGATAATTAGACTTATATAATTAATTATTTTAAGTGAAAGAGTTTTGCTCTCAAAAAGATTTTGAGCTCTTGAGCTCTTTGACAGGTTTTTTACCTGAGCCAGATCTTTTCTCAGGCCTGGCCAGGTTGCTGAAGTTTTTCAGCTTCAGCCTCCATGGCCTGCATACCCTGTATGTATTTAGTCAGTGAAGCGTTCATCTGTTCAAAAATTTTTGTAAGTTGATCTTTGCGGCGGTTCAGGGTTTCAATGGCTTCATCTGCTGTTTTCTCTGCGCTGAAACCTGCTCCGAGATTTACAAGGACTCTGTCTGCATTTTTTATTTCGGCATGAACATATGAGCCAAAACCTACCGGAACCATCGTTTCGGCGGTCTTGCCTTCCGCTGAGGCTGCTTTAAGTTCATTGATGGTTACGATTGCCTGGTCACAGCTTGAAACGGAAGCCTGGACCATATTCATTTCCTGCTTCAGACCTTCGGCCTGTCTCTGGAACTCCTGATACCTTGCTGCCAGATTCCTGACATCTTCACTGACTTCTGCCATATCCTTCACTCCTCAACGATACTTTCGATCTGGATCTGGCTTCTTTTAATACTGTGCTTGCTTCCAAAGACAGAATAAACTTTATCTGTTGCGTTCTTTTCATTCTGACTTTCGACATTCTTTGTGAATTTTTCCCAGTTACTTCCTGCTTTAAACTTACCTTTGACAACGAAATTCTTCATCTTGGTCACCACTCTTGCTGTAGCTTTATTCCGGAACAGATGGATAATTGATGTTCACTTTATGAATCCGAGTGCTTCTTCGATTCTCCCCAGTTCGGGCCCTGTAGTATCTGAACCTGCTAAATAGTTCTTTGAATTTGCGAGCAGGCCTGAACCGAGCATCTGTGTCCCGAAATTAGTAGTCCCTATATTTACCGGAAGCTCGAAGATATTTTCCAGCATTTCCCTTTCTGAAGATGTCACTTTAGGATGTACCAGAAGCCCTTTGTTGGTGACAACTCCTGCCATCCCAACATTCTTTATTCCGGCAATTGTACCTCTATATACTTCGACCTTAAGGGCTCTGGAGATAGTCTCAATGGCCCTGTCTGAAAGTTCGGGATGCACGATAGCTGCAGAATCGTTTGCAAGAACGATGTTTCCTACTGCATTAATCTTATCGGGGAGAATCTCGACAGGAACTCCAGTTAGTTCTTGCATTTCCCTTGCATCGGTTCCGTGTGAAAAAAGGAAGCCGTTTGAGTTTCCTCTGGAAAGAGCTCCCACAACTACGCTCCCGTTCACAAGAGCCTCAATGACTCTTACGTCAAGCGAATCCTCAATTATGGCACAGACCTCGGGTTTTGTCCGGGTAGGAACGAGAGCAACGTCTTCTGTGCAGGTTGCAAAGACCCCAATCATTGGGGTATCGTAGATATCCACTGTTCGAATCATATTCTTGAAGCTTCGCATTTTCTTTTATTTTTTATTTAGCGAGTTCTGCCTGTAACTCGCCATCTGCGAATTTTACAGCTCTGACCCGGATGGAGAGAGGGGGCTTTTCACAGCCTTTTTCCCATAGGCATTCATTAATGGATTTGTCTAACTTTACCTTTATAGCCTCAACCTTCATATGCCTGACGAGAAAATCCCGTACCTCAATAACTGCCCTGTTGGCTCTTTTCCATGAAGGTACTTTCCTTGCTTCCCTGAGAGGGATAGTATATACCTGTTCTTTTACCATGTCGTCTGCCATTTTTTCCCACCTACCTCGCTTATTTCACATCCAGGCTTCTTCTTCTCCAGTGCCTGCGCCTGGGATGGCTTACTACCTTCCGGTTAGTTTTTACAATAGCCCACACCGGAACACGTGTGTTCTGTTTGTGCGCCTTTGCCAGGCGCTTCTTCTGACCTTTCATGTTATGACTCAAGTGGATCACACCTTGATTTGTAAGTGATTTTAATATGTTAATTTTTGCTTAGTTCTGATAATTAGCTGATTGTGATCTAACCCTTCTATAATTGCAATTTTACCCTGCCGAATCAAAAGGTAATTCTCAAATCCATATCCGGCAAATTTGATAAGGGTTTTAGTTAATCTGCAGCAGTATAAGGGTTGAATATAACTCGATTATCGTATAAATCTTTATTCCAGAATTTCCCTTTCGGGCAGACTTCCTTATTTTCAAATATTTCCTTTTCAGGATATCTTTTTCCTCGAAAGCACATGAGACTGGATATGGGCAGGAAACAATTTTTTTATTTCCTCTACCCCGTGTCTCTGCCTTATTAATTCCCTTAGTTCGGCTTCGTAGTCTGCCTTTTGAGTACTCTCACTTGGCCCTTCTTCAATTTTCAGATAGCGTTCGACAAGAATACCGATGGTTTTTTTATTATAGCCTTTCAGCGGACAGGTGTATTGAATTCCTAATCGGTCCTCAATACTCCGTATCTGTGAAATTGAAAGCACAGGAACTCTGTCATCCCTTCTTGTCCCGTCAGCAATTAATTTTACTTCCGGATCCGAAGCAAGGGTTTCTACAGCTTTTTCGTGGATATAATTGATAGCACTTTTCGGGAAACCCTCTTTCATTATTTTCCCATAAGCCGTTTCAAGGATTTCTTTTTCCAGAGAGAGAATCCTGTGTGGAAAACCCAGTTCTTTTGCAGTTTTTGCCGCTAATTCCCAGTTGGGAAGCAAACCGAAACTGCAGGTTACAAGTTCTATCTCAAAAAACGGCTCCATCAAGAGGGCAGAAAGCGAGCTGTCCTTGCCTCCACTAAAGAGGACAGAGATTCTCATTGTACTTAAACCCTGGTTATGGATGTCTTACGTTTTTTTGGCTGCATCTTCGCAAGAAGCGTTTTAAGCTGTTCGTCGGTGATTTGAGACTGAAGCCTTCCACTCTGAGCAAGCGAAATTAGCTGCATTTCGAGCTGTTCTCCAAGAGCAGGTCTTGACATTTTCAGGGTTGTCATGCGTTCTCTTGCCTCAGGAGTCAGGATTTGCCTCAGGATAGCCTGCTTCTGAGCATCCATCTCGGCTCTGGCCTGTTCCTGCTGGTAAGCTGCCTGTATGTCAGACGGTTGGTTCTGCGCTTGCTGTTTCTGGACCTCGGCAAGCCGTCTCTTTCGGATTTCTTCGAGTTCATCATCCATCGTAGGCATGGCAATCACCAAAAAACCGGTTTTTCGGAGTATTCTGGATAAGATTTGATATTCGATTTAATCTGTTTGAAAGGGAGCCCTGAACATTTCATGCCCCTCTCCAAAGGATTTTTTTCAGTATTTTGCAAGTTCAGGCATCTTCTCAAGAAGTTCATTCTTCAGTTCATAGGCTGCGTTGTCAAGCATAGAACGCCCTTTTGCAGAAACAGTCCTTCCGTCCTTTACCTTCTGCAGATAACCTGCTGCTTCAAGCTGCTGTACTGCCTTTCTGGCAATCGAACCACTGCCTTTTGCTTTGTGGCTTGGCTGTGATCCGTTGTCCTTCTTTCCGCCGTATACGGATCGAAGCCTTTCAATTCCTACAGGTCCATCGGTGTAGATCTTCCTGAGAATTGCAGCACATCTTATGTACCACCAGTTGTCTGAGGTTGGTGGAAGCTCTTTGTGAACTCCGGTCTTTACGTTCTCTGCCCATTCAGGGGGAACAACATTTTCATTTTCCTTTAGAATGCCTGCAACCTTTTCGATAAATTCTACTGCAGGGACATCGAATACTGTAGTCATGTAGATAAGCTCCTGTCAAGTTTTTACTTTTGCAGGCCGCAGGCGATAGAGCCGATTCTTCTCCCCTGACCTGTCAGAAGTATGGTTTTCTCCCGAAACGAGGTAACTCTTTCTCTTTTCGAGAAGTCCTATGCTGATCTTCGTAGCTGGACTGGACTCTGAGGATTTGGACCATATGGCCCGATAATGCCGGTAAATGTGATTTAGTTTGAATTGGAAAGACGCTGATACATTTTATGATACATTTTATTAGATACTGTGTTTGAGTAATCATATATATACTACACAGCTATATCACACAGGCGATTTTGCAGTATGAAAAGTTCAGAACCGAAAAACAACCCATAATGTATCAAACTGGCTTTTGTCGATTAATACGACTGCCAACACTGAGCGTAATTACCCTCAAGCTATAAAAGCATTTTGTGAATTTACAAAAAAAATGCCAGGTGAAGATATTCTGGAAGCCGAATTGGAAATTGAATCC
>CAZCKG010000063.1:0-9397 GCA_964498825.1 uncultured Methanosarcinales archaeon | reverse complement strand
TGTTAATTTTATGTTAAGTTATTATTACTCTGTAAGATCAGAATGGTTGTCTCAGAATTTTTCTTGTTAAGTGCCTTAATGGAGATGAAAAACGGGTGACCTCATAAGCGAAAAAATTTACTTACGAAAATCCGGATATTAAACTTATTTCCATTAAGCAGGCAGATAGCCGGGTTTTTATTTAAATCAAATAAAACATATTAACAGTAAATTTAGCAGTAAATTTTGCATAAATATCTGAGTTTCTGTTCAAATAAAAAATCGCTTCGAAACACATATAAATCCCAATTTAAATTTAAAGTGAAATAATTTAAAAAATGAGAACAAATATGAAAACAGCTATCTTTCATGATTACTTTGGAGCTATTGGCGGTGGAGAGAGAGTTGTCCTCACTCTAGCGAAGTTACTAAACGCTGATATTATAACTACGGATCTGGACGCAGTTGACAAACTGAATGATGAAGTAAATGTAATATCTCTCGGGCACACAAAGAAGGTTCCCCCGCTAAAACAGATCTCCGCTACAGGAAAATTTTATTCCTGCAATTTTTCAAATGATTATGACTTTTTCATCTTCACAGGAAACTGGAGCCATTATGCCGCCTATAAACATCATCCTAATATGTGGTACTGCTACACACCTGTAAGGGCTTTTTATGATCTTTACAATACTTTCTTACAAAGGCAGGATCTTATTACCCAACAGGCTTTTCGCGCCTGGGTATACGGCCACAGATTGCTGGATCAAAAATCGGTAAATTATATTGATCATATTGTTACTATTTCGAAAAACTCTCAGAACAGGATTGAGAAATATCATCACAGGACTGCTGACATAATTTATCCTCCGGTTGATATTTCAAAATTCAGGTTTAAGGAATACGGGGATTTCTGGCTCTCGGTAAACAGGCTTTATCCTGAAAAAAGAATTGAATTGCAGATAGAAGCTTTCAGAAAAATGCCTGACGAAAAACTAATTATTGTAGGTGGCTATGCAAAAGGTGACCATGCTGAAAAATATGCAAAAAATATAAATAATAAACTACCCTCCAACGTGAAGATACTTGGAGAGGTTTCTGAACAGGAATTAATTGACCTTTATTCCAGGTGCAGGGGTCTTATCTGCACAGCACTTGATGAAGATTTTGGGCTAACTCCTGTGGAAGCAATGGCAAGTGGAAAACCTGTTGTCGCAGTGAATGAAGGTGGGTTTAAAGAGACAGTAACTGAAAAGACGGGTCTCCTTATAAAAGCAGATAGTTACAGTATTATAGAAGCTGTTAAACTAATATCTCTTGAACCTGAAAGCTACAGGGAATCTTGTTTTGAGCAGGCAAAGCGCTTTGATCTTTCGATTTTCAATGAAAAGATAAAAAATGTGGTAAGTAAATGACCTTTAAACACTTAAAAGAGCTCTATGACTATAGGAATCTTATCTGGCAACTGGCATGGAGCGAATTTAAATTAAGATATAAAAACTCTATACTGGGCTATTTCTGGTCTCTTCTAGAACCCATGCTTATGCTCCTGGTTCTATATGTTGTTTTTTCTAACTTGATGAAGGTCCAGGTAGAATACTACCAGCTGTTTTTGCTTCTTGGAATCATTTTGTGGAGTTTTTTTAGCAGAGCAACTACAATCGGAATGTTTTCCATAGTGGGGAAACCAAGTATGGTTAAGAAAATTTACTTCCCCAGGGATATTTTTGTCATTTCCTCATGCATTACAGCTTTGCTCATGAGCATTTTCGAGTCTCTGATATTCGTAATGTTTATGGCGTTTTTCAGGGTACCAATTTCAATAAACCTGGTCTATGTACCGCTTATTCTATTGTTCCTGTTTATTCTCTCTCTTGGCGTATCTCTGGCGCTTTCCTCCTTGAACGTATTTTACAGAGACGTGCAGTTTATCTGGCAGGTCTTTTTGCAGGCTGGATATTTTGTAACCCCTATACTTTATACCCTCGACATATTTCCTCAAAATCTACAGAAATTTGTCTTATTGAATCCAATTGCACGGATTCTTATTTCTGCAAGGGATACTATTATTTACTCTTCTCCAGCTAAAACAGAAGACCTTTTATTCATGTTTTTTTCATCAATAGTCTTCCTTCTTGTAGGATACATTGTCTTTTCCAAATTAGAACCAGGTTTTGCGGAGGAAATCTGATGGTTGCAATTGAGGTTAAGCACCTGCACAAAACATTTCGCATACCCCATGAAAAAAGAACAACTTTATTTGAGACTTTAACCGGAGCTTTTAAACCTCCTACCTATGAAACTTTCCAAGCACTCAACGATATCAATTTTACAGTTGAAGAAGGTGAAGCTCTTGGAATTATTGGGGAGAACGGAAGTGGGAAGAGTACTTTATTGAAAATTATTGCAAATATCATGCGGCCATCATCAGGTAAAGTCACCTCTCTAAAGAAACTTACTCCCTTCCTCGAACTTGGAGTTGGCTTTCAGTCTGACCTCACGGCTGCAGAGAATATAAAAATTTATGCAACTATCATGGGGATGCAAAAAAGAGAAATTAATGATAAGCTGGACGATATCCTTGAGTTCGCAGGACTTGAGAACTTCAGGGACGCTAAACTCAAAAACTTTTCCTCGGGTATGCAGGTAAGACTTGCTTTTTCAACAGCAATTCAAACAGATCCGGAAATTCTTTTGATGGATGAAGTTTTGGCAGTGGGAGACATGGAATTTCAGCAGAAATGTTTGGATGTCCTTAGCCAATATCGAAAAGATGGAGTTACTATTGTTTTTGTTTCACATGATCTCGGGGCAGTGAGAAGATTTTGTGATAGGACTTTACTTTTGAATAAAGGGGAGCAGATAGCCATAGGAGATACAGGAGATGTAATTGACCGCTATGTGTATGGTGGTGGAGAAGAAGCGCCTACATCAGGAAGTCAGAGCGAGTCAGAAGTTCATGAATCGGAAGTGAAATCTGAGGACAAAACTCCTCGGTGGGGAGATAAGACCGTTGAGGTCACAAATGTAGAGTTCTATGATAAGTTTGGCAACAAAGGTTCCAGATTCAACTCCTTTGATCCTATGACAATCAGAATTTTTTACAATGCACATAATAAAGTTTCTGACCCAATATTCGGTATTGCTCTGTACTCCGAAAACGGAGAAAATCTTTTTGGAACAAATACGGAGATAAAGAATATCGAAATTGACATTCTTGAAGGCAAAGGGCATGTTGACCTGATAATAGAAAGAATTCCTATGATTATAGGAAGATTTCTACTGACAGTAGCTGTGCATACTCACGATCAAAAACCGTATGATTGGCACGATAAACAATATTCTTTTGATGTAATTCCAACGTGTAGAGATATTGGACTTTTTGATGTACCTTGCAGCTGGAAAATCTGAGTTTGGGATGTGATATTTTATGGATATATTCGAAATCAATAAAGAAGGAACCGGTGAAAACGAAATCAGCGTTGAAGAAATCATGGGAGTAATAAGGGAGAACATCCGTAAGCGAAAAGAATCAACAGTTTTTCCAGGGAGAAAAGGCGATTTAGTTCAAAGGGGTCTTTCCGAGCTACACATTGGTGATAGTAATATCGAGAGAGACTTTGAATATATTAACTCAAACTGGGACCTTGGGAATAACAGTTATTACATAAGTTCTCATCGTCCTGTTGTCGGAAAAGTCCTGGTTAAAGGCAGAGAACTGGTGAATGGAGAAATAAAACGATATGTTGACCCTATTATTGGAAAGCAAACTGTGTTTAATGGGAGTACGGTCCGCCTTCTTAATGATACTGCTGCTAAGTTCAACCAGTATAATAATGAGATCGAGCAACTGAGATCCGAAATAGATTCTAAAATCGAGAAGTTAAGGCCTGAATTTGAAGATAAGATTGAGCTGTTGAGACCTGAATTCGAAAAAGAAATAGAGAACCTCAAGTCTGAAATAAATGACAGCATGAGATCAGAAATTAACTCTATAATTACTTTAATGAAATTCGATATTGAAAATAAAGCCTGGTTGGCCAGTATACTTGAAAGCAGATCGAAAGAAGGGTCTAAAAAATCCGAAATCGGAACCCCTGATACAGAGAATTTAAATATTAATTACTTCAGATTTGAAGAACAGTTCAGGGGTTCAAGGGAAGACATAAAGCGCCGTCAATCTAATTTTTTACCTTATTTCACCGGCTGTTCAAATGTTCTGGATATCGGATGTGGGAGAGGCGAATTTTTAGAATTATTGAAGGAGCTAGGCATTGGTGCAAAAGGTATTGATCTCGACGATACAATGGTTGATTACTGCCTTTCAAGAGGATTAAATGTAGTGAAAGATGAAGCTATTTCGTATCTCGAAAAGCTTGATGATAAAAGTCTCGATGGGATTTTCATCGATCAGGTAGTTGAACATCTTGAACCTAACTACTTGATAAATCTGCTTCAGCTATGCTTTCAGAAACTCAAGTATGGATACTATATTTTTATAGAAACTGTAAATCCGCTTTCCCTAGTATCTTTTGCTAATTTTTACATAGATATGACTCATAAAAAGCCGATACATCCTGAAACTCTCAAGTTCCTGCTAAGTTCAGCTGGATTTAGGGATTTAGATACTAAGTTTTTCTCTCCCGTATTAGAGGAAGCAAGACTAAAAAAGGCTCAACTGGATGATAACATGGAAGATTGGGTAAAAAAATATCTCGACATTTATAATCATAATATCGAGAAACTGAATGATATCCTGTACGGAGCACAGGATTATGCAGTAATCGGTAAAAAATGACGGTGAAGATAATGAGAATCGCAATTGTTGCACCGAGTCCTGTACCTTTTACCCTCGGGGGTGCAGAAATGCTTTATCTTGGGATGCAAAATTCGATAAATAAATATACTTCTCATCAATGTGAATTGGTAAAAATTCCAGTTAAAGAAAATAGTTTCTGGGAACTCATTGATTCCTATTATAAGTTTTATCAGCTTGATCTTTCTTATTTTGATATGGTTATTTCTACCAAGTACCCTTCCTGGATGCTCAAGCACAGTAACCATACTGTTTATATGGTTCACCATTTGCGCGGATTGTTTGATACTTATAAGTTCTGCAATGAAGCTCATTCGGTTGCACCCAAACTTAGAACAGGACTTGTTGAGGAGATTATTAATCTTATTCAGAATGGTAGGAAAACCGAACGTACTGTCGATAAAGTATTTGAAAAGCTTTTTGAGTTGAAAAGAGAGCAAAAAAAATATAATAAAGAAACTTTCAAATTCCCAGGACCTTTTATCAGGGAAATTATCCATTTCTTTGATGAATATGCACTTGCTCCTGAAAGAGTTAACAGATACCTCGCTATGTCGAATAACGTAAAAAAACGAGCAGATTACTTTCCTGATGTACAGGTAGATGTAAATTATCCTCCTTCAAAAATAGAGGATTTTGAGTGTAATAAGTATAGTTATCTTTTTACTGCAAGCCGGCTTGACGGGCCAAAACGTATTGACCTTCTGGTAAAGGCAATGAGTTATGTTCCGCACAATGTGAAATTGAAAATTGTAGGGACAGGTCCAGAAGAGGAAAAACTAAAAAAAATGGCCGAAAATGATCACAGAATTGAATTTCTTGGTTTTGTGGGTGAGGATGAACTTATAAAATTATATTCAGATTCCCTTGCAGTCCTCTTTGTTCCATTTGATGAGGATTACGGTTTAATCACTATTGAAGGAATGATGAGCAAAAAGCCGATTATTACTGCAAAAGATAGTGGAGGTTCTCTGGAATTCGTTAAAGATTCGGAAACAGGTTATATTGTTGAACCTGAACCTCAAAAAATTGCTGAAAAAATAAATTATCTTATTGAAAATCCGGATATTACCAGAGAAATGGGAAATACTGCCTATCAGAGCGTAAAAGGTATTACATGGAAGAATTTTGCATCCCATCTTGTAGCTGATAAGAAAGCTTCTGCTCTTGATAGAAAAGACATTTCCACTAATATTAAAAAGAAAATTTTGGTGTTGTCCACTTATTCATGCTATCCGCCAAGAGGAGGAGGACAGCACAGACTATACAATATTTATTCTCTACTAGCAAAAGATTTTGATGTGACAATTTGTTCGATAATTGAAGCCAATAAGCAATATCAGAATCTTACTCTGGATAATGGTTTAAAGCAGGTCTGCATACCTCAGAATATAGAACATGCGAAGCGTCAGTGGGATGTTGAGAAAAAAACAGGTGTAAACCTCTATGATGTAGCTATGATAGATTTCATTGATCTGTCAAAAGAATACATAGAGAATGTAAAAGAATTAGCAGTAGATTCAGATATCGTCGTTTTTTCCCATCCTTATTTGTGGCCTTTAAACAAGTATATGAGTAGCAATAAAACAGTGATCTACGAAGCTCATAATCTTGAATATTTACTTAAAAAAGATTACCTTAAAGATTCTAAGTACACAACTAAAATATATAATGCTGAAAAAGAAGCAACTTTAAGGTCAGATTTAGTACTTTGCACATCAAAGGAAGACAAAGAAAATCTTGTTGAAATTTATGGGGCAAAACCTGAAAAGATCCTGGTAACTCCAAATGGAGTTGATACCTCCAGAATACATTTCATAAATAAGGAAGATAAAGAGAAGCAAAAGGAGCTAACAGGCCTTTCAGGGTCCATGACTGTTATTTTTATAGGGAGCTGGCACCCTCCAAATCTTGAAGCTTTAAAATTTATAACTGATAAGCTGTCTCAAAAGCATAAGGAATATAAGTTTTTAGTAGTTGGCAGCGTCAAAGATTATTATTTAAAGGAATACGGGAGACTTCCCAAAAATGTTTTGGATTTCGGAACTGTTGATGAGGACGAAAAGTATGAAATTTATATGCTGGCAGATGTTGCTATCAACCCTATGTTCAGCGGATCAGGTACAAACCTCAAAATGCTGGACTATATGAGTGCTGGAATCCCTGTTATCAGTACTCATATAGGGGCAAGAGGTTTGGATCTTGAAAATGAAGTACATGCTCTCATGTGTTCGTCTGAAGAGTTCCATCTAAATATTTCCAGGTTACTTGAAAACGAAGAATTGAAACAAAAATTAAGAATGAATGCAAGAAATCTGGTTGAACAAAAATATTCCTGGGAAATAATAGCACAATCAATTATTGAAAAATTAAAGGAGGAAGTTAATTAATGAAGGTCGCATTTGTCGTTCAGAGATACGGCGAAGATATAATTGGGGGTGCAGAATATCTTACCAGACTTATTGCTGAACATATGATAAAATTTCATGAAATCGAGGTTCTCTCCACCTGTGCGAAAGATTATCATACTTGGAAAAATGAGTACAAAAAAGGAACTGAAACAATTAATGGTATCCCTGTTAGAAGATTCGAAAACTCAAAAAAGCGTGATCTTAATAAACATATAAAAATTCAGGAAAAAGCTTTTTTTGCTACCCATAACAGGAAAGATGAAATTCTATGGATCGACGAACAGGGGCCTTATTGTCCTGAGCTGGTGGAATATATCTCCAAAAACAAAGAGAATTATGATGCTTTTGTCTTTTTCACATTCAGATATTACCCCAGTTATTACGGAATCCAGGAAGTAGGAAGTAAAGCGCTAATAGCCCCTTTCGCAGAAGATGATCCTGCTCTTGACCTCTCTACTACAAAAGAAATATTCCAAAATGTCAAAGGTATCATATACAGCACTCCTGAAGAAAAAAATTTAATTAAAGCAAAAACGGACCTAAAAGAAGAAGAGAAAATTTTTGATATTGTTGGATGTGGCATTGAAATCCCTGAGCTTATTCAGGAATATAAGAGTCTGAAAGATCAGAACTATATTCTTTACCTCGGCAGGATTGAAGGTTCCAAAGGATGTTACCAGCTGTTTGAGTATTACCAAAAATTGTTGAAGGAATCTGGAGAAATTCCCTCCCTGGTTCTGGCAGGATATGATGCTATAGGCGTTCCAAAGCATGATAAGATAAAATATCTTGGTTTTGTTTCCGAAGCTGAAAAATACTCTCTTCTTAAAGGTGCGCAATTTTTGATTATGCCTTCCCCCTATGAAAGTTTATCTTTAGTTACTCTTGAGTCTATGGGGTGTGGGACTCCCGTACTTGTTAATGGAGATTGTGATGTTTTAAAAGGCCATTGTATAAGAGGTAATGCAGGCCTATGGTATCGAAGTTACGATGAATTTGCAGAATGTATTAATTTTTTGTGTTCAAACCCCATAATCTTGAAAAAACTGGGGGATAATGGAAGGGAACATATTACGAAGAATTATACCTGGGAAAACGTGGAAAAAAAGTATTTAAAGTTGCTAGACGAACTGACAAGCAAGTGAATCATTCTATTTTTACTCTCCATATAAAAAAGTTAAATTTAAGTCAAAAAGGACGTTTTGGAAGCTTACTCCAAGCGTCCTGCGTATGGAGAACTCCTGCCAAGCCGGCCTCAGAGAAGCAATTTTGAGTTTTGAATCAACTCATAATCTAAAATGAGCTCATCTCAAAACTAATATTATTCCCAAATAGAAAATAACTCCAGAAATAATTTCGTGACCAGAAGCTCGATTGATTAATCCAAATTGGAGATTCAGAGAAGTAGTTTTGATTTTTGGGATGGGGTCTACAATAAACCAAAATAAACAACAGCGTCAAAAAATTTCGAATAATTCATTATATATCCCTTAACGAGAAATTTAATTCTGAGATCAACCGAAAAAACGAATCAAAATAAACAAAAGCATCAAAAGAAATATTAATGTAACTGTAAAATCTCTTTTTCCCAACAATTTTACCATCTCCTTTTGTTATTGAACTCATCCCAAAACTAGGTTTATTCCCTTTTCAATAAGAATTCCAGAATTATTTTCGTAATCTGTAACCCAACTGATTATTTTGGATCAGGTTTTGGCAGTGTAACATTAAGTTTTGGGATCTGCTCAATGTGAGTGTTTAATATGGGTACTTATTTGAGGTTGGTTTTGTCTATAGAATAAACTTTAACAAGTTTAACTGAAAGGCATTTTTAATGATAATAGATACTCATTTATTTTATTATCGATCAGCATCAGCATGTAAGAAGAGAATAGAAGTTCTATTATAAACAAAGGTATACTTAGCTTATAAAAAGGTATGATTGCAAATTGTAAAAGATATATATAAAACGATAAGTTAGAGAGTTCTTTGATAACAAAACTTTTCGATTCAAATTTTGGATATAAATTTATTGACATAACAAATATACCAAGACAATATGCCCATAAATTCGGGATTACCCCAAAATAAAATAAGCTAGTATAACCAAAAAATCCGGGGTTATTATATAAATAGATATGAGTTGTCATTGAAATTAAAAAAATAGCGACAAAACCATTATATCTATATT
>CAZCKG010000062.1:0-9402 GCA_964498825.1 uncultured Methanosarcinales archaeon | reverse complement strand
TATGATGTACTTCTTTGTTTAATACCTGGTGGTCCTTTCATAATAGCTGTTAAAAGCCATTGAAATCCATTAACAGCTATTAGCTATAATTACCACCAGTTGTTCCAGCCGCCACAGCCGCAGCGGTTCCAGCCGCAGCCGCCACCGCAGCCGCCCCAGCGTCGGAATCCCCAACCCCAAAACATTGTGTTTACCTCCATAGATTACTAAATGGTTTTATTTACTCTGTACTATTGGTTTAAGTAACATAAACCAATATGAAAGAAAGCACATAGCCATCAATTCAAATGAGATAGTTCACCATAAATTATCTCCCTCGCCTTGAAAAGACAGCTATGATGTACTTCTTTGTTTCAATACTTGGTGGTCTGTTCAGGATAGCTGTTAAAAGCCATTAACAGCTATTTAATGTGATTACCACCAGCCGCCACAGCCGCAGCGGCGCCAGCCGCAGCCACCACAGCCGCCCCAGCCCCAGTTTCGGAAACCCCAGCCCCAGAACATTGCGTTTACCTCCATTGATTATGATATGATTTTATTTACTCTGTACTATTGGTTTTATCCATTTACTCCCTTACAGAACAGGGAAGATGAACTTTCCGAGTTTAGATTGCTTAATTTTCGAATCAAACTCATAATCAGCCTCCCTTATCTGTATTATGCTCATGGCAACTTATTTGTAAAAGCTACTTCGTATATCAATTCTCATTTGGAGTGGAACAAACTTGTTTTTATTGAAACAAACGTGTTTTTAGCTGCACCGAGCATAATTAAAAATTATACAAATTATTATATAAAAATGCTAGAATAACTTCTTCTTACTATTGATAGATTTTGAAAATATAGGTAAACCGGCTCGCCAGAGGGCGAATTTACTTTTAAACTTAAGTTAGAATATCTAATTTTTTAATGCTCCAACAAGATCAGGATTTTTTTGTCTATAATCCCATCTTAGCCAAAAAATAAAGCTCCTTTAGTAAAAGTAAAGTATATTTCCCTGATCAAATCCCATTGGAAGTTCTAAAAACTGCTAATTTTGTCGAAAAAATAAAATAACTCTTTGGGTAAAAATATTAAGTAACTTTACTCTTTTTTTGCAAGCAAAAGTTCCTTGCCAAGTATGATATTACGACAATAGATTTTTCATTCATATATTAGATAAGAAATTCGAAAATTCGTCAAATAATTATGTCCAGATTAATCTGAATAAGAGTTTTTTATTTTCAAATTTTCAATATTTTAATTAATTCCTTCGCCCACTTCAGCTTTTTTTTCTTGATCTGATTAACATTCGGATCTTCAAAATCAAATCCCGCCAGCCTTACACTTTTAGCTCCAAACTCCATTGCCACAAAAGCACACCTGTCTCCATCACTGAATCCACCGAAATTGTACACTTTATCAAAAGGCTGAGCCTGGGTAGTTGCAATAAAGCGCTTGAAAAGGGGTACATATTTTTCAAGCTTATCGCTATTATCTCCATGTGCGTGGATCAGGACTAATGAACCCTTCTCACAGGCATGGATTTCTTTTTCAATATCAGCCTCGGAATTACCGTCAAGGTCGGTACAGATAACTTCAGGTACACGACCGATATCCATCAGAACGGCAGCTGCTCCATCGGCTGCAATTATCACAAAAGCAGAAAGCTCGATTCCCGAAAGCTCTTCCCTGAGTTTTGGGGCATTTCCGCATATCAGAACAGGCTTTCCGGAAATTGTGGCTTTAAGTTCTGAGAGACTGGCAGTATTATCTTCTGTCAGCAGGCTGGAGAGGAAGCAAGCTGCCTCTTCATCACCAGCACGGTCGAATCCGAAATCCTCAAGGATTCTTTCGTAAATCGGCTCCCAGGCAGCAAAGTCCGTATAATCACACCTTTTTCTTTTTTAATTTTTAAACGCCTATTTCTTATTGGCGTTATTTTTCAGAGTTTATTTTCAGAGCTTATTTCTTTGCAATTCCCATCTTCATGGCAATGCCTTCAACATCCCAATCCTTTACAAGAGCTCCGGAAACTTCAATGTCACTGCTAAGTTCAAAGGCATCAGCTCTTACCTCTTCCGCAATCAGGCTTTTTAAGGTCTCGACGAGCTTCAGTACTTTTTCGTCTTCGATCCTGACAGACACACGGATATTTTCATCCACCACAAGGTCAAGTTCCTTCCTCATATCCTGGAGCCTGCGGATGACTTCTCTTGTATACCCTTCAGCTTCGAGTTCAGGGGTTAAGTTTGCATCCACATAAACAAGACCTGCATCTGATTCGGCACTGGCGGTGCCTGCCGGTAGGGTTTCTTTGAAGTTTGCCATTCCTGCAGTGGCTATGGCAGTTGTTCCGTCTGCAAGAGTTATTTCGAATTCTCCGGCCTCTTCAAAGGCTTTCTTTAAAGCAAAGCCGTCAACCTTCTGCAGGGCAGGTATGACTTTTCCTGCATCTTTCTTAAAGACAGGCCCAATCTTACCCGGATCAGGAATAACCTCAAGCCCAAGCTCTTCCCAGCTCTTGCCCACACCTGTCAGGACAATTGCCTTGGAGTTGGTCTGGTCCATAAGAACCGAGCGCAGCTTCTCGACAGCCTTTGCTGCGTCCTCATTGTTAGGAGACACAACGATTCTCGAGATAGGCCACCTGAGTTTCCTTCCGACCTTCTGGCGGGCATTTGAAGCAGCCTCAACAATGGAACGGGCAGTGTCCATAGCTGCTTCAAGCTCAGTATCAAGATAGCTTTCATTGACTTTCGGCCAGTCACACATGTGGACAGATTCTGGAGCATTAGGGTCTACGTTCCTGATAAGGTTCTGGTACATCTCTTCAGCCAGGTAGGGCATGAAAGGAGAGATCAGCTTTGTAAGGATCACATAAACCTCGTAAAGTACACAGTAAGCTGCAAGCTTGTCAGGGTCATCGGCTTCTGTCCAGGTCCTTGGGCGGATTAGCTGGATATACCAGCGGGAAAGGTCTTCCAGAGTGAACTCCAGGACCTCACGGACCGCTTTGTGAAGCAGGTAGCCACTCATAGCCTCATCTACTGCTTTAACAACGGACTGAGCTCTCGAAAGAATCCACCTGTCTTCCTCACGGAGAGCATCTTTTACGGAATCAAGATTGACCTTCATGGGGTCGAAATTATCAAGAGCCATATAGGGCAGCGGGAACCTGAAGACGTTCCAGAGGATATTGATTGAACGGTGGACGGTTTCCACTTCTTCAAGGTTGAACTTCAGATCTTCCCAGGGCGCACTTGAGGAAAGCACATAGGCACGCAGGGTATCTGCCCCGAACCTGTCGATAATGTCCAGAGGAGAAATAACATTCCCAAGGCTCTTGGACATTTTCTTTCCGCCTGCATCCAGAGTGAAGCCGTGCATAAGTACACTCTTATATGGAGCCCTGCCAAAGCCAACCATGCTTGCTCCGAGTTGCGAATAGAACCAGCCGCGAGTCTGGTCATGCCCTTCAGTTATGAAGTCAGCTGGCCACCACTCATCAAACTGCTCCCTTGTCTGCGGGAACTTAAGGGTTGCCCATGAAGCAACGGCTGAGTCAAACCATACATCAAAGACGTCTTCAACACGCTTCTTCTCTCCTCCGCACTCACACGGGATAGTGACTTTGTCAACATAAGGTCTGTGAAGCTCAATATCGCCACCTTCCCCTGATTTTTTGAGCAGCTCGGCTTTTGTCCCTATTACCTCAAGCTTTCCACATTTGCGGCATTTCCAGACAGGGATAGGAATTCCCCAGTAGCGCTGCCTGGAAATACACCAGTCCCTGGCGCCCTCAACCCAGGTTCTGAATCTTGCAGAACCCGCCCAGTCAGGATACCAGTCTACGGCATCGATTTCCTCGAGCATCCTGTCCTTGATCTCGGTAACTTTGAGGAACCACTGTTCGGTTGCAAGATAGATGATAGGAGTCTTGCAGCGCCAGCAGTGCCCGTACCTGTGGGTTACGGTTCCCTCGGCAAGAAGTCTGTTTCTCTCCTTCAGGTCTTCTATAACAATGGGATTTGCTTCCCTGACATTCTTGCCCGCATATTCCCCGGCTTCTTCGGTATATGCCCCGTTTGAGCCAACAGGACAGAGAATCGGAAGCTTGTGTTTCACACCAAGATTGAAGTCATCCATACCGTGCCCTGGAGCAATATGCACACAACCTGTATTTTCTACAGTTACGAAGTCTGCAAGATAAACCCCGTGCTTTATATTGTTCTGGACGGGCACCAGATCTCCAACAGGACTTTCGTACTCGAGCTTTGTTAGCTCTTCCCCGAGCATAGTCTCAAGGACTTCATAGTCAACATACCTGCCCTGTTTAAGGACATTTTTGATCAGGTCTGTGGCAGCAATGAGAATTTCTTCCGAGCCGTCCTGCCTGACTGCCCTGAATTTTGAGTATTCGAAACCAGGATGTACAGCTACAGCCACGTTTGCGGGAATTGTCCAGGGAGTTGTTGTCCAGATGACAATGAAGGTGTTTTCTTCTCCTTTGATCTTAAACTTCACATAGACCGAAGGGTCGGTCCTTTCTGTATATTCAACTTCTGAGTCTGCAATTGCAGTCTCACAGCGCGGGCACCAGTTTACCGAACGCTTGCCCACATCCAGAAGGTCTTTTTCATTTGCCTGTTTAAGGGTCCACCAGGCAGCTTCAATGTAATCGTCCTTTAAAGTCATGTAGGGATCCGACCATCTTAGCCAGACGCCAAGCCTCTGGAACTGTTCGGTCATTGCCTGTTTCTGGGTAATGGCAAATTCCTTACATTTCTCTATGAAATTCTCTACCCCAAAACTTTCGATATCTTTCTTGGATTTGAAACCGAGCACACCTTCAACTTTGACCTCTATTGGCAGGCCGTGCATATCCCAGCCAGGGCGTTCAAGGATGTAGCGGTTATTCATTGAATAATAGCGAAGAATGGAATCTTTAATGATTTTATTCCAGGCGGTCCCCAGATGAATATGCCCTGTAGTATATGGGGGACCATCAACAAAAAAAAGCCTTTTTCCGGTTTTGCGGCGTTCCCGAGTCTTCTCGTACGCATCGCTGTCTTCCCAGAATTGCGTTACTTTTTTTTCAATTTTTTCTGCATCGTATTTGGCAGTGATTTCTTTTATCATATGGGAGTCTCCCTGATGAAGGATTAGCTATTACGGAACTATAATAATGTGGTGAAAAACGGTCAATGAAAGCTCTGTCCTGCAATTGCCCGGGAATAACTGATAATAAACCGTTTTCCGGTTTACAGACAGGTTCTACCACCGGCCGCTTATATATACGGAACCTTAACAAATATCTGACGGACATAATATCCATATCGGGAGAGCAAGCTTCATCAATCCCGAAAGAGAAAGGATCTTTCGTACGTCAATCAATTTATTCAGTAATTACTGTACTTGATTTAAGCTTTGTTGTAACAAAACAGAAGAAACATTCCTTTGTCCCATCAGATCCGTTTTAAAGTAATTTACGGGCTGATCCTTATCTAAGGATCAGGACTCAGGATGGAAAAACTGCAAAAAATGAAAAATTGAAAACCGGTCATGTAGAGTAAAAAATAAGTAAAAATATCAATGATCTGGAAAATTTTATTTCAGATTTTCCAATCATTGGGTGCTACCTCATTAATTAGTTGATATTTTTTTATTCCTATAATTTAACAAATCTGTTAATGTCCATTTATTTTCAGTAATTCCAGATTTTTCTGCTGGTGTTTTCTTTACCAAAACTCCATTTTCTTTTTCTTTTGTTAATCCCCTATGGTCTCTACAAAAGTTAAAATGAGTGCAATAAAGCCTCATTTGGTTGTACAATCCCTCAATTTTCTTTGAAAATCCTATTGTCTTCCTTGAAACTCTATTGTTATCCTGTCTAAATGTTAGATTTTGTCTTTCAAGCAAACTTGTTGAAATTTCTCTTTAATCTATATTTTGACCAAAGATTACTTTTTTTTCAATTTTCTGAAGCTTCTTTCCCAGTTTGTTCTTGATAACCTGAGCATATTTCAGATTTTCATTAGGTACTATTGCTGGTTTTCTGGATCTTCCTCTCTTTCCAGTTTTAGAAAACTCTACTAAATCACCATATTTTTTCGAAAGAACTTTAGCATAGAATTTTAATCCATCTGTAACAAAAAAAGGTTTAAAGTTGGAAGATGTTTATCTGTAATATTTGCAAATTCATATGCTACATACTGTTTTCTTGGTCCCAGTACAAAATCAATTATTAATCTGGACTCAGGTGCAAAGCTCACCCACATCCATGCTCCATCGTCTTCAACTTCTGTTCTTGGAGCAACTTTTTTTCAATTATTACCCATAGTTCATCCATCTCAACTTTGGAAATATTAAGATCTTTCATCAAATCTTCATTTACCTTCTCACATTGTTTCGCTGCGCGAAACAACCAGTTACTTACTGTGGCAGGTTGAACTTCCAATACATCAGAAATAGCTTGTATTGACATTCCTTTAATAGCCATCTTCAAGGCTAATTTGACAACAGATTCTTCTTTTCTCACATTATCAAAAAAAGTACCTGTTCGATCATTGAATACTCTGCCGCATTCGCGGCAGATATATTTTCGAACTCGCTTATTTTTGATTTGATAGGTGCCATTACCTATGATGTTTTCTTTTCCAGTAACACCATAAAGTTTACAATCCGGATTAGAACAGGAAACGTCAGTGAACTTTGGCTTTGCTCCTCTTTTTCCCATAGGAGAATATGATATTTCTCCTACTATATAATATCAACCAAATACAAATGAAATACCTAAGTTTTGGGATGAGCTCAATTTAAATATGCAATTTTTTGTGCATAAACATCTGCTTCCCCAAAGTCCCTCCAGTTTCCCCTTAATACTGTACACTTTATATAATTTTACCGATATTAATCCCCTTCTTTTTCCAACAATGTTTTGTTAGGGTTTGTGTCTTGGAATACTTAGAGGAAATTTAATATTTGTAAGTTGCTTATTGTTTTGGGAAATTCCTCCCTCCTTTTGGTTTATTTTAGGTAACTATTATATTAAAGGAATATTCTGTTCCTCTTTATTTCAAAAGTAGCGATTACAGCAAAATCAAAGTAATTTGCTGGAATTAAGAGCCTATCCGAAAAGTGGTCACCCGCTGTAACTTTTACAATCTGCAATATGCAAAATCGGAACTGGGACTCTGAGATTATAGACCGATTGTAACTTTTCAACATACATTAATGACTTTTCAGATAGGCTCTAAGTGAAATTTTGCCGACAAAGCTTCGGGGTTCAAAAACAATATATAGTGCGGATGAGTTAACAGGTACGTTCTCTAGACAATAGTATGTGTACAAAGAGCCTGTAGCTGTTTACATTGGTACGTTTATTCTCAATGTGTCTTATAAAAATGTCTCTACGGAAAAAAACATAAAGCAATATATGATAAATATCAGGTTATTTTGATTCTGACCTTATGATAATCTCATCCAGGTCTTTCCTTAAACACGTTTATGGTGGTCCCATGCAGCAAGCAGAGCTTATAGAAAGGATCAAAGAATTGAAGTTAAGGCGAAATGCAGTTATTCTTGCTCATTACTATTCCCGTCCTGAAGTTCAGGACATTGCAGATTTTGTAGGAGATTCCTTAGGTCTGAGCCAGGAGGCTGTCCGCCAGAGTGCGGATGTTATTGTTTTTTGCGGAGTCCATTTTATGGGAGAAAGTGCGGCAATTCTCTGTCCAAATAAAACCGTCCTCCTGCCTGAAATTGATGCTACCTGCCCTATGGCTGACATGGTGGATGTAGAAGGCCTTAAGAAAGAAAAAGAAAAGCATCCCGATGCTCTGGTTGTTTCCTATGTTAACAGCTCGGCAGCTATCAAGGCAGAGTCTTATATATGCTGCACATCTGCGAATGCAGTGCAGGTAGTAAATTCTCTGGATGCAGATGAGATTATCTTTGTGCCTGACAAAAATCTGGCTGCTTATGTCGCAGCTCGAACTGACAAAAAAATTATCCCCTGGGAAGGTCATTGCCCTACGCACCATCAAATTCTGAGAGAAGATGTCCTGAAAATAAAGGAAAAGCATCCTGATGCCAGATTTATTGCCCATCCCGAGTGCCGCCCTGAGGTTCTGGAACTTGCAGACCACATCGCAAGCACTAGAGGGATGATAATGTACGCAAAAAACTCTCCTGCACAGGAATTCATTATAGGTACGGAGTGCGGACTTATCCACGGGCTTTTGAAAGCAGCTCCGGAAAAGAAATACTACTGCATCTCTGAATTTGCCTGCTGCCCGAGTATGAAAATGGTCAATCTTGAGAAAGTCCTGGCTTCCCTTGAAAAGATGCAGCAGATAGTAACTGTTTCTGAAGATGTCAGAATAAGGGCAAAAGAGGCGCTTGACAGAATGCTTGCAGTAAAATTAAGATAAGCATTAAACAAGCATTTGAGCCTTTTATTCTTTTCTTTTTCTGTTAAGTCCTTCTTAATATAAATTAATTTAGTCAGTTGATAAAGTGGATTAAGTGAGAATACTCTCACTTGTTTTCCATTAGATGATAATATTTTTCAGATCTTTTTCTTCCATACACTGTATCCTACACCAATCATAAACAGCGGAAGGGAAATTGCCATAAGCATTTTAGCTTTTCCTTTTGGGTCCTTTATTATGCTACTCCCTTTTTCCGCATTTGCGCTCAGAGCTAACTCACCTTCACTTTTCAGTTTTATCAGGGTCTCGTGTACTCCTTCGGACTGAACTTTTCCATCAGCGTATTCTGTTATTGCAAAGAAGGAAAAGCCCGTAACCTTGGACTTAAAGTAGACATAATTCTCGTCTTCTCCTACTTTCTCCGTGTAAAGGGGTTCCCAACTTTTATCGTACCATTGAAGAGTTATCTGAGACTCACTTACATTATTCTTTTTAATCCATGTTTTTTCAACTTTGAACTCTACATATCCATTTTTAAGGGAAGTGGGAAGTCCTGCTCCTTTTTCTCCCACCCAGATATTCAAGTATTTATATACCTTTCCTGGAGGAAGTGTTGAGACAAGAGTAGAGTTTCCTTTAAGCATTTCTACAATTGTTGTCGTTTTCCTAAAGGTCTTTTTTGGATCAAATCCAATGTCTATAACATCTGTGGCATTTTCCACAAAATCAAATCTCACATGATACCCACTAACCACATGCCTGGTGGCAAGCTCCTTGACAGCGATATTGCTGGCTGGCTCTATGGAAGCTTCCTTTTCTATGCTGTTGTCATCGTCATCATCTCCGGAGTTGTCTCCAGAGCCATTTCCCGAGGAGGTATCTCCTGAGTTGTCTTTTGAACTATCTCCTGAGTTGTCTTTTGAACTATCTCCTGAGTCATCTCCTGAGTCATCTCCTGAGTCATCTCCCGAGTCATCTCCTGAGTCAT
>CAZCKG010000061.1:0-9909 GCA_964498825.1 uncultured Methanosarcinales archaeon | reverse complement strand
TCCAGAAATATAATTACAGACACTTTAACCGGCTTCACACTGCAAGAGTCGGAAAGCAATGATTTTACCGAAAACGCTGTACATTCTCCCGAGATTGCAGTGATGGTGAATTCAAGCTCAGACAACTGTTTCTCCAGAAATACATTTACAGGGGCTTCCGAAAAACTCTTACTCAGCGGATCGGAAAATGAAAAAATCTCAGAAACATTTGCAGAGACTTCTGAAAACTCCTTACTTGACATATTAAACGGTGGAAACAGCTCAGAAATACTTTTAGAGGATTCTGAAGAACTTTTACTCCACGAATCGGAAAACGAGAGTGCTATAGAAAATAAAAGAAGTTACGCTGGGGTTGCAGTGCTGGTCGATTCGGGTGAAAGAAACAGTTTTTACGAAAATACCTTTATAAATAATTCAGTAGGATGCATATTAGAGCAGGCCCAAAATAATGAATTTGCAGATAATTGCCTTGAAGACGGTGAAGTAGGCGTTATTCTGTTCTTAAGTGGAAATAACCTAATCACCTCAAATACTCTTACAAACATGGAGTACGGATTTATCCTGCAAGCGTCCGAAAATAATGAGCTTGCAAGAAATGAGGTAGATCAAAGCGAAATTGCACTGAGGATGGAATCAGGAAATAGCAACAAGATCTCAGAAAATAAGTTTATAAACAATATCGCAGGAGTGCTTACCGTAGAATGCGAAAATAATGAGTTTTCTGAAAATAACATGTCCAATGGAATGTATGCAATGATGATTTTTGGAATCAATAACAGTACCATATCAGAAAACGAGTTTTCTAATAATTTTATAGGCGTAATAGCAGGGGGAGCCAATGAAACCACTTTCATTAAAAATAATATCTCAATCAATTTTATAGATTCAACCTCTAAGGATCCTTCTAATTGCTTTTTATACAACTCTTATTTAGGAGGTAACACAACTCTTGACCGAAACGAACTCTTTGAAAGTGTTTTATTGAAACAAAATGAGTTTCTTGAAGAAGATGGTCTTTCTACAGATAATTTATTAGTGCAGAAAGGATTATTGAATACTAATCAACTGTTTGAAACAGAAGAACCTCTTGGCGAGAGCTGGAATTTCGGGATAGCCCTAGAAAGTTCTAATAACAGCTCTCTGGAAGGAAACAGAATATCTGATAATTATTGCGGATTATTGCTTCTAGAAACTCAAAACAGCATACTTTCCGGAAACTGGCTGGAAAACAATAATTTCGGGCTTATTCTCTATAACTCAAGTGAAAGCCTTGTCTATAACAATTATCTCAACAATACAAACAACACAGCTTTTGAAATTGAAAATATTGTTAGTACCATAATACAGGACCCGGAAAACAATCCGGATTGTATATGGAACATAAGTAAAACAGAAGGATTAAACATTGTGAGTGGACCTTATCTTGGTGGGAACTTCTGGGCAAAACCTGATGGTACCGGTTTTTCACAGACCCACCTGGATACAGACAAAGACGGGATTTGCGATTTACAGTATAACATAACAGAAGACGGGTCAAACATTGATTTCTTACCTCTTGCAGAAGCTCCGGGAAAAGAGGACGAATGTGAAGGCAATGATGAAGGAAAATATAGCTCTGAAGAAAGTTCAGGAGGAAGCTCTAAACAGTACCTTCCTGACTCATCAAATAGCACGGAACATTCTGACTCCTCTCAGCAAAAGGTTAATGCAGGTACAGAGGTTAAATTCACTTTCCGTGAACCAAAGAATGATATTTCCAGAGTCAGCTTTAAACCCAGCAAATATTCAGGACTTGTTGGGATAAGAATTGGAACAGTCGAGTTAAACGAGACGGAAAGCATTGAAGAAACTGGCAGTAAAGCCTACAGGTACATTGAAATCCTTGTTGGAAACAAAGCTTTTGAGAGTTCGGACAATATTGCAAGCGGGAATATCGAATTCAGAGTACCCAGAAGCTGGATGACGGAAAATAACATAAGTTCCGAGACAATCAGTCTGAACCGCCTGGAAGACAAAGGGTGGAAACAGCTTGAAACTGAAAATACTGGAAAAGATGAGAATTACTATTACTACAGGGCTCAAACTCCGGGTTTCTCCTGTTTTGCAATAACAGGAGAAGAATACACAGGAAAAGGTCCCTCAGAACAGAAGAGTGAGAGCTCAGAAGACACTCCAACAGGTGAAGCCGAAGATCAAACAGATGAAGCAGCAAAAGAGCAGGCAAATACCGAAGAGAAGGAAAAAGCTCCAGGCTTTGGAATAATTCTTTCGGGTGCAGGTGGATTACTTGCACGGGCCTGCTTTAAACGCAGATAAAACTGATTTTAAAAAAAGGAATCCAAGAAAGTAGTTCCGGAGGGCAGTTCCGGATTGAAGGGGAACTCAAATCCCCTTACTCTTTTAATTGATTCTTCCCGAAATTTCTTCCTTCTGAAATCACTTTTTTATGAATTACATTCTTCTGAACTACTTCCTTGTGAAATCACCATTTCCTTAAATCACTATTTCCTTAAATCACTATTTCCTTAAATCACCATTTCATTAAATCGTCTCTTCTGAAGTTACTTCCTTTGATGTAGCTTCTTATATACAAAATCCACTAATTTGGCCTGTACTGCAAAAGACTTATCTGCAAAAGACTTATCTATTTCATAAACTCCATTTTTATAATAATTTGGGTAAAGATATTACTGTCAATCTGCATCAAAATTCCTATTAATTTAACAGGGGAATCGGCATTACAGAAAAAAGCTTCCAGAACAAATTGGCCGGAAAAGGGCGCCAGGAAAAAGATATTCTAGACTTTTTCGAGTCTAAAGAAGAACTGAAAAGCCTTATGGATAGCATTCCACCTGTCATTGTTATAAGGAGAGCTGAGGCTGGCTTTCCTGTAGAGTTTGCATCTGCAAACGTTGCAAATCTCGGGTACGAAGCTTCCTATTTTAAAGATGGGAAAGTCCTGTATGCTGACATAGTTCATCCCGAAGATCTTGAGGCATTTAACTTTGCGGTTATAAGCAATTCCGAGAGAGGAATCAGGGACTATACACTGGAATACCGAATACTTACAAAAAAGGGGGAGCTGTGCTGGGTCGAAGACAGAACTCTGATCAGATATGGCAAAAATGGGAGAATAAGCCAATACATAGGAATAATTTCAGATGTTACCGGACGCAGGAAACTTACAGAAAAGCTGGAGCAGGAGAAGGAAAAATTCACCTCCCTTTTAAACTCAAGCAGGGACGCCATAATTATTCTTGAGAAGGATGGGAAACTTCTGGCGGCAAATGAAGAAGCTTGCAGAAGACTTGGGTACAGCGAAGAAGATTTCCTTAAGCTTAATCTCACAAAAATAGATACAAGCTACGAAACCCAGTTTCCAAGGCTGGTGAAAAAGATCCATCTAGCGGGAAAGGCTGTTTTTGAAAGTACGCATTTTAAAAAAGACGGTACCCCTGTCCCTGTAGAGGTGGATGCCAGGTTCATGGATTATGAGGGAAGATCAACTGTACTGACAGTTTCAAGAGATATCAGCGAGCAAAAAAGGATTAAAAAAGATCTCTCCCATTCATTGAAAGTCAATGAAGTCCTGGAGTTTGTAGTAAACAGCAGCCCTATTATCGTTTATTTGAGCAGCCCTAAGGAACCTCATCCTGTTGAATTCATTACTGGAAATATAATTCGTTTTGGCTACCATGCAGTGGAGTTCACCTCAGGAAAGCTTGCATATGAGGACATTATTCACCCTCATGACCTTGAGAAAGTCAGGGAGAATTTTTTCAGGAATTATACGGAAGAGCAGACATATTTTGCACAGGAGTATCGCATTCTTACAGCATCTGGGGAGGTAAGGTGGGTAGACGAGAGAGTGTTTATTCATCTGGATGAAAAAGGAGAAATCGAGTACCTGTATGGAAAGCTCATGGATATCACTGAAAAAAGACAAAGCAAAGACTTTTTGCGCCTCCGACGAGATTTCGGGAGTGCCCTTTCTTCAGTTGACGAAATTCAGGATATTATGAGACAGTTACTGGATATGGCACTTGAAATAGAACCTTTTGACTCAGGCTGTATCTACCTTATGGATGAGGACAGTGAAAAACTGAAACTGAAAACCTGCCAGGGTTATTCGCCGGCTTTTGTGAAATCAGCATCAGATTTTGGAAAAATGTCCGGATTTCTAAACCTGCTAAGAATAGGAAAACCGATCTACAGGCAGTTTTTTGAGATCAAAAACATAAGCTCTGTTGAAGCTCCTAAACAAGAAAAGCTCAGAGCAACCGCTCTTATTCCGATATCCTCAGGAGGCCGTTTTGCCGCAGCCATGCAACTCAGCTCTCATAAGGCAGATGAGATCCCAGAGATCGCCAGAAAAAAGCTCGAAACCATTGCTCTGGAATTGGAAAATGAGATCAGCAGAACAAAAGAAAAAGCAGAGCTTCAGCAAACAAACAGTGATTTTCGGGGCCTTTTCAAAAGCATAAAAGATTTTATTTTGATAGTGAATCTAGAGGGTTGCATCATCCACTCCAACCCCGCGTTCCGAAAGCGCCTCATTTATACCGAAAAAGAACTCCTTGGAAAAAATATCCTCTCTTTACATCCTCAGAACAGGGTGCTTGAGGCTGCAAAAAACTTTTCAGAAATACTTGAGGGTAAGACTTCCCTGTACAATTTGCCTTTTATTAGCATTGAAGGGGCTGAGATTTTTGCAGAAACCAGATTCAGCAGAGGCTCGTGGAGAGGACAGGAAGTCCTGATAGCCTTAGCACGCCCCAGAAATCAATAGTGAACAGTAATTGAAAAAAAAGTACAAAAAATATAGGCATTTTATAAAAGAGTTTATATATATGAATTTTGTACTTTTCTCCTTTTGAATAAGTCATAATCGAAATTCAACGCTTATTCGCTTCCAACATGACAAAATAACATTATAAAATAGTTCGATTTTAAAAATAATTATATATAAAATTTTCTTAACTAATTTCTGAGTAATTTCCAGTTAAACACGTGACAAATAACGAAATATTGAATGATCCAAAAAAATGTTAGTCAAATTCCTGTCATATATAAGATTGAAAAATACTAGCAGGCAATTTTCCACATATATAAATCTGCCGAAATTTTCGTGTTTGCAGAAAGTTAAAAACCCGAGAATTATATTATTAGCTGTGAGCCGGAGCGGCCAGGCAGGCTCAGATCAGTACTTTGGTTCCAAAGGCTGTAAACCCAATAAACAACCAGTACTCATGCGAACAGACCAAAACAAACCTATAAAGTACCGCAACACCTGGAACCGTAAACTGCAAATCAGGGTCGGGAACATTAAATACCCACAACACACCAACCACCAATTTACCATATCTACCACACCATATATCTATCACAAAATGGTTCCGGCCCTGGTGCAGCTAAGGAAATTTTATATTTTTTAATTTCAGGCTTTAATGTATCTACTTTTAGAAAATTTGATTCTGTTTTTATATAAACTGAATTAATCCTCAACTTGATCAATCTCTAACTGGATCTACCTTTTAATTCTTATTATTTCCAAATTCATAATAATTCAGGTAAGGTTTGAGAAATATATTTAACGGCGGGTACCTTTTTATTAAATAGGATAAATAAATTAAGGCAACAAATCAAGCTCAAATGTTTAAATATGGACTTAATTATCGTCAAACAGCGAGTAAGTTTGGGGAGAAAATTCAACCGCTGGCAAAAGGGGAATAGACATGCTAAACCAGAATTCTGCAGATCTACCAATGAAAGTTAAACTGCCTGACCCGGAAATTTCAGACAGAAGTCGTTTCGAAGAACTCATTGCAAAGCGTCGATCCGTACGAAGATATACCGATAAAAAATTGTCCATATCAGTTATTTCACGTTTTCTCTGGGCAGTTCAGGGAATCAGTTCGAAAGAAGGTTTAAGGACAGCACCTTCCGCAGGTGCGCTTTACCCGCTTGAAATTCATATAGTTACCGGGGAAGGCAACGAGATTGAATCCGGAACTTACAGGTATGTTCCGGATGAACATACCCTTGTCAAAGAAATCACCGGAGATATGAGAGAAAAACTTTCGAAAGCTGCTCTTTCCCAGCCTATGATTAAAAACGCTCCGGTTTCAATTGTGATTTCTGCAGTTTACCCGAGGATAACGAGCAAATACGGAAAAAGAGGCCTTATGTACACCCATATGGAAGCAGGACATGCTGCCCAGAACGTATACCTTCTGGGGGCAGAACTCGGAATAGGAACCTGTGCAATCGGAGCTTTTGAAGATGAAGAGGTAAGAAAAGCGCTTAAACTACCAGCAAATGAAGAACCTCTTTATATCCTGCCTCTGGGGTACATTTAAAATATTCTAATTTCTTAATATTTCGTCGAAGCTTCGGTAAAATATAAGCTAAAAGGAATCAGATATTTCTTCTCATTTTAGGACTTGTATCATCACTTTCTCTTATCAGCCTGCCATCAGAATAAAGATAGATTGCAAGCTCGCCTGTAGAGAACTTAATATCTCTGATGTCTTTGTCAGAGACGCCTTCTATATATTTGACCAGAGCTCTCAGACTGCTCTGGTGAGCACAGACAAGTATATTTTTTCCATCTTTTAATGCAGGCAGAATATTCTGCTCGAAATAGGGGACTGCACGCTCATAGACAGCTTTGAGGCTTTCCCCTTCAGGAGGACCGGGCTCAAAATCCCACCTCCAGGAGGCAAGCTTTTCTGCCCCGTATTTTTCCTCCATTTTCTGTTTTTTCCTGCCCTGGACTTTCCCATAATAGCGCTCGTTCAAAGCAGCTGTTGTACAAACAGGAATAAGTTCTTTGCCAAGCTTTTCAGGATAAGAATACCATTCTATCTTTTCTGCAGTTTTCTCTGAATCCTCCTCGTTACCTGCCATTTCATGGACAAGAACACCTGTTTTTTTCTGCCTGGATAATATGAGAAAAAGTGTTTCCTGCGTACGAATAAGGTTTGAGGCAAAAGCAAGATCCAGTTCAATATTTTCAAGTTCGACAGCACATTCAAGAGCCTCTTCAATTCCTTCTCTGCTGAGAGGAACATCCACCCAGCCTGCGAGTACTTCCCCGGGTTTTAAACCGGGTTCTCCATGCCTGACCAGTATAAGATAACTCAAAGAACCACACCTTATGGATATATACTATAACGCAAATTTCTTCCACGGGATTTTCAAGCTAAATCAATCACTTCTTTGATTCGGGCCTGAACTCCAGCTTCGTTCCGTAGAGAAAATGCCACAGGTCACCCTTTTTATTCATCCTTTCCGCATCGATTGCAGCTCCCTGCCCCTGTATTTCAAACCTGATAATCCCTTTCCCGAATTTTACCTTTCCAAGCCTGCTTTCCATCCTGCTGTAATCGAGGGCATCGGCAAGCCGGATGAGGGCAGCCACTTTTAGCGTTAGTGTCTGCAGATCCTCTGGCATTTTCCCGAAATCTTTTTCTTTAAGCTTCTCTACTTTCTCTTCTGCTACCCTTTTTTTATGCAGAAAAGCCGTCCAGGCGACAACAGGCCTGAGCTGTTCAGGAAGTTCGGAAGGCGGATGCAGGAGCAAAATGTCTCTTCCTGCTTTGTGATGATTCTCAAAATCCGTAGCTACCCCTGTATCATGGATAAGTGCAGCTATTTCCACAAGGTTTCGCATTTCAGAATCCAGCCCATGAATAGAATCAAGAATGTCAAAGAGTTCAAGAGCATTCCTGGCTACGTTATCGGCATGGCTGCGTTCAATTCCGTATATATGATAAAGGTCTTCCAGGGGCAGAGGCTCGAGATGGAAATCTTCCTCATGTTGGTTGTTCCCTGACGCTCCCCCTTTTGAACCTTCCCCGAGTTGATTGTTTCCAGAAGGTTTGTTATCCGAATTCACACTAAAACCCTTTCTATTTGTCTTTCATCATCTGTATTGGTGTTAGGTCAACTTAAGCTTATTTTTCAATCGAGCTGTAAGATGAACATCGTCTTTACCAAGTTAATAAACATCTATAAATTTCCGAAATATATTGGAAAAAGGAGCATTTGTGGAGAATCACGAAGATTTAACAAATACCATAGCAGATATTATAATATCAAAATTAATAGATTTTAAGGAGATTTTACTCTGGAGATTACCTTTAAAGGCGGATGCAGGGAAGTAGGGCGCTCAGGTATACTTGTAAACGGGGAAGTACTGCTTGATTACGGGATCAAAGCAGGAGAGATTCCGGAATACCCTCAAAACGGTATGGAACCGAAAACTGTACTTGTTTCACACGGACACCTCGATCACTGCGGGGCTGTTCCTAACCTGATGTATCTGAACCCTGATGTTTTTATGACCCCACCAACTGCAGAGTTTGCCTTCCTGCTCGGGAGAGATACCCTCAAACTTGCAGAATCAACGCTTTCAGGGGTAGCTCCTTTTGACCTTGAAGACCTCCAGAAACTTACTAGTAGGACCCAAAAAAAAGACTATGGGGAAATTTTCAAAACGCACGGCTATAGGGCTTGTTTTTACAATGCAGGCCATATCCCGGGAGCGTCTGGAATTTACCTTGAATCAGAATCAGCAGAAAGTCTCTTTTATACTGGAGATTTCAACCTTGAGGAAACAAGGCTTGTGCCAGGTGCAGAAAAATTTCCAGAGGCAGACGCTCTTATTCTTGAGAGCACGTATTTCGGAGAAAACCATATCCCTCGAAAAGAAACCGAAGAGAAGTTCATAGAATCTATCCTTGATACCCTGGAAATAGGAGGCACTGCCCTTATCCCTGCCTTTGCAATAGGCAGGACTCAGGAAATCCTGATGCTTCTCGACGCGTACGGAATCAGGGCTTATGTGGACGGTATGGGCAGGGATGTGTACAAAATCCTCAAAAAATATCCTGAATACCTGAGAAATCCGGATCTTCTGGATCGGGCTTTCGGACGTGCCACTTCCGTAAATGACAGGCAGCGAGATTCCGTTCTCAAAGAACCTTCGGTTATTGTCACCACAGCCGGAATGCTGAATGGAGGGCCTATTATGTATTACCTGAGCCGGCTTTATAAAGATCCTAAATCCAAAATCCTTCTCACAGGCTACCAGGTTGAAGGTACAAATGGCAGGCTGGCTTTGGAACATAGAATTGTCGAAACGGAAAATGATGTACTCCCTCTCAAACTAAAGGTAGAGCAGTATGATTTTTCCGCCCACAGCGGAGACAGTGAACTCAAAAAGCTTGTAAAAGATTTCTGTAAAAAAGGTACTGAAAAAGTCTTTGTGATGCATGGGGACAAAACCGAAGCTTTTACACAGTGGATTTCAGAAGAAATAGGAGTAGAAGCTTATGCACCCGCAAACGGGGAATCCTTCAGTTTTTAAACTAGCGGGGCTGAGGGCTTTGATTTTATATTGCCGGTTAATACTTAATAATTTCTCTTAAAAAGAAGAGACAAATGTTTTTTCAGAAAGGTTCCATAGAGATATAAATATATTTAATAATGTGGAAAAGTTTTTCAGATTTGAAATCAATAAGTGACCTTGACTCAATAAAAACGGAGAGAAAGGCGCAAACAGTGGAAGGAGGAATATGAAGTGCCAATCGTTGAAATTAAAGTAATTGAAGGAGAATTTTCCAAAGAGGATATGAGGAAGCTTATTGCGGATGTTACAGATGTTTTTGTCTCTTTTCTGGGAGAGAATATGCGTGACAAGATCTGGATTATGATTCAGGAAGTTGAAGATGGAAAATTCGGGGTAGGTGGACAGATTATTGAATTAAAAGACATAAGGGCTATTCAGAATAGTTGTATGGAAAAAGCCGAGGAGTTTTAAGAGACCTTTAAGAGAGAATTGAGTTTTAAGAGGATTTTGAGGATAAAAGGAGGTTTAGAGGGAGTTTGGAGAACTCAAAGAAA
>CAZCKG010000060.1:7669-10117 GCA_964498825.1 uncultured Methanosarcinales archaeon | reverse complement strand
CTATTTCTGAGGGTAAATTATTTAAGAAAATGACCACCCTCTTAACCCATGATTTATCCTTTCAAGTATGATATGTCGGCAAGTTCCGGTTTTTTCCGTCTTACCATCAGTGGCAGCATCATATATTTTCAATGCGATACTGTTAACTTGAATAAGCTTCCAATTTCATGTGAAAAACAACCAGAAACTTACCTTTAACATATCTTTAAACTGGAAAATTAAAACGAAACGCTGACATAGAATGAGTCCTGCAGAACCCCTCTATATTGGTATTCTTATTCTCACGGGCACTTTTACAGGCATTATTTCAGGATTTCTGGGCATAGGGGGAGGATTTATTATGACTCCTGTCCAGTACTGGCTTTTGCAGGAAACAGGACTTGAGCCTGACCTGGCTATAAGGATTGCTCTAGGGACAAGCCTTTTTGTAGTGTTGCTGAATGCCACAACTGTCACTTTAAAGTATCATCAAAAAAGAGCAGTCCTCTGGAGGCAGGCAACAATTATGGGGATTTTCGGGCTGTTTTCCAGCTTTGTAGGAGCGGAAGTCTCATCCCGCCTTTCGGCCTCGACACTAAGCACGATTTTTGGATTTGTTGTCATCCTTGGAGCGATCAGAACCTATATGATGTCTTCTGATGTCGGAATAATTTCAATCAGCTCCAGCCCGGCACCTTATATTCTTGTCGGCATTTCCATAGGCTTTTTTTCAGGTCTTCTCGGGATAGGGGGAGGAGTACTTGGGATTCCACTCATGCTGATTTTTCTGCATTTTGATATGCGAAAAGCCATAGGAACCTCAGCTGCCGTAATAATTTTTACCTCATTTGGAGGATCTATAGGTTATATTATCAATGGCTGGGGACAGCCAGGTCTCCCTCCTTATTCTCTAGGATATGTCAATCTCGTTGACTGGATCTTGCTTGCAATTCCAGGGTTCCTTGCCGCGAGAAAAGGAGCGGAAATTGCTCATCTGGTAAATCCAGAGCATTTAAAACATCTTTTTGTACTGATGATGATCTATGTAGGGATAAAAATGATAGGAATTACTTGAAGACCGGAGATAAAAGTTATCGAAGACAGAAAAAGAAAAAAATTCAGATAGATACTGAATTTTTCATTGAGATATGGAACTTTCATAAAGTATGAAAAATAATAATTCAGTCCACCTCAGGCGCTTTCAATAGCTTTTACAGGGTCGAGTTTTGAGGCTTTTTTTGCAGGGTAGATACCTGAGATTATGTTGATTATGAAAGCAAAGATAGCAGCATACACAAAATTAAGAGCTTCGACTTTAAGGGGAAGAGTCTGAAGCCCGAAATACATCTCCTGGGGAACCTCGATTCTATAGCTCTGCAGGGCGACAGTTGCAATGTATCCGAGAACAGTCCCAAGCACCAGCCCGATGGCTCCAAGGAGTACGGACTGAAAAAGAAAAATCATCATTATGCTTTTTTTAGAAGCTCCCATAGCTTTTAAGATCCCTATCTCTCTGGTCCGCTGGGCAACAATAGTGATAAGAGTATTTGCAATCCCGAAGCCTGCAATTCCGTAAATCAGGATGTAAAAAAGGTTTATAAAGATCTTCTGTGTGTTTAAAAGATCAAGGATCTCGGCGTTTGTCTCGGCCCAGCTGACTGCATCAAGCCCTGTTTCATTCTCAATAGAGTGTGCAATAAGATCTGCCTGGTAAGGGTCTATAACCCTGACCCCTATCGTACTCACAACTCCGGGTTCATTGAAAAATTCCTGTACTGAATCAAGTCTTGCATAGGCTGTAACCTCATCTGCTGCAGTTCCTGTGTGAATCAGGCCTACAACCTTAAAAGAAGTTGTTTTTGAGCCCGGAAACACTGCATCTACCCGGTCGCCGGTCTTAACCTCAAGATTTTCTGCAAGCTTGTCTCCCAGCAGAATTCCGCGCCTTGTATGAATAAGAGATAAGAAGTCTCCTTCTACCACATCCTCACTCACTCTCATGACCGTATTCTCAGCTTCAGGCTCGATACCCTGAAGAGAAACCCCTTCGGCATTATCTCTATACTCAAGCGCGGCCTGACCCATATATTTGGGAGATACGGCAAGAACACCGTCATTTTCCACAATCCGGGCTGAGTTAATCCTGTAAAGATGTATGAACTCTTCTCTATCATTCTGGGGGCTGACAACAATATGAGGATTGTTTTCGATACTTGAGGTTACGAGCTCCTCCTGAAAACCTGAAAGCATTGCCATCATTACCGTAATTACAGCCACAGCAAGAGCAACTGCAAGTATAGCAAAAAAGGTTTGCCTTCTTCTGGAAAAAACTTGCCTCAAAGCAATTCTCAGTTCATACATTAAGACAAACTCCATGCCTAGACAGATCACAATTCTTCAGTAAGGTTGAGCCAGATTAAGCCTATTGAATCGGATTAAGTCAATTAAAGTCAAATTAACCAAAATTAA
>CAZCKG010000060.1:0-7569 GCA_964498825.1 uncultured Methanosarcinales archaeon | reverse complement strand
CAGGGGAATTATCACAAAAGGCTTTATAGCTGTGAAGATCCCGGAAATTCAGAAAATATACTATATTGATCTTGTTCTACGTTTTCATGCTTTCTGTCGTCCCTCTCACATGCAAAAGTGATGAAAGCTTAGATTATTTATTTTTATTTCATTCTTGTTGGGCTGATTATAAATCATTTTCTAATGCTTGGAAAATGAATTCAAAACAAAATGGAAAAAATGGGATAAATCGCGAATAAATGAAAAGAAAACATCGTAAAAAGGCAGGATAAAAAGAAAAAGAGAGGAAAAAGGACAGAAGGGAAGAAAAAAGAGAAAAAAAGATGGAAAAAGGAATAGAAATAAAAAATAGGATAAAACGTGGAAAAAAGAAAAAAAGAAAGAATAACAGTGAAAAAGAGGTTATAGCTGCACGTAATGCGCAACTTCACCAAGATCTTCTTCTATTCTGAGGAGCTGGTTGTATTTTGCAGTCCTTTCGCCACGGGCCGGAGCTCCTGTCTTGATCATTTCTGCTCCGATGGCGACTGAGAGATCCGAGATTGTAGTGTCTTCGGTTTCAGCGGAACGGTGGCTTACAATTACAGTATAGCCGTTTCTGGAGGCCATGCTTGCGGCATCAAAGGCTTCAGAAAGTGATCCTATCTGGTTAACTTTCAAAAGGAGAGCGTTTGCAGCTCCCATATCAACACCTTTTGAGAGCCTCTCGATGTTAGTAACAAAAAGATCATCACCAACAATGATTGTATCCCAGAGTTCATTGGTAAGAGCTTCAAAGTCCTCAAAAGCTTCCTCATAAAAAGGATCTTCAATAGAAAGAATAGGGTAGGAGTTCACAAGTTCGACGTAGTAGTCCAGCAGTTCTGGAGCAGAAAGTTTCTTTCCGTCGATTGAGTAGAATTCATCCTCATAGAACTCGGAAGCTGCAGCATCAAGCCCGATTGTAACTTCGGATTCGGTGTAACCAGCCTCTTCAATTGCCTGCACAAGAGCATCAAGGGCTTCTGTGGACTCACTCATTTTTGGAGCATACCCTCCCTCATAACCTACATTTATGGAAGATCTGCCATACTTCTTTTCGAGGAATTTCCCAAGAGTGTGGTAGATCTCTGCTCCCATCTGGATAGCTTCATAAAAAGTTTCTGCACCTTTGGGTTGAATCATAAATTCCTGAATCGCAAGCTCATTGCCTGCATGCTTACCGCCATTAAGAACATTCATTGTGGGTACTGGCAGGGTAAAAGCATTTGAGCCCCCAAAATAGCGGTACAGAGGAATATTGAGAGAATCCGCGGCTGCTTTTGCGACAGCCATGGATACACCAAGAATTGTGTTTGCTCCAAGGTTTGACTTGTTATCGGTCTCGTCGAGTTCTATCATTAATTCATCGATTTCCCGCTGATTTCGCACATCAAGCCCAAGCAATTCTTTCTGGATGATGGTGTTAACATTTTTTACTGCAGTGAGAACTCCTTTTCCTCCATATCTGTTAGGGTCTGCATCTCGCAGTTCGAGAGCTTCATTAGTGCCAGTGGAAGCTCCTGAAGGAACGCTGGCTCTACCAAAACCCTTCGGTGTAAACACATCAACTTCAATTGTTGGATTTCCCCTGGAATCCAGGATCTCCCGAGCATGTATTTTTTGGATCTTATATTCTCCAGAATCCTGCTGTAGACCGATATACGACATCGTTTCACCCTTTATAATTCTGATCTATTTATACATATATTCTGTTATTTGAAGCTTAACTTTAACTTACCCGTTAGATGTCCGAATTCTATTTAATTCTTTATCCGGTTAGTATAAATAATTTTAATTAAGTTCTAAACTTGCTTTTCAATAGGAACTCAGTTTAACATTTGGAGATTTCTAAATTCAAGTTCATATAAAAACAGAAACATTTTTGCCTCACAAATCCAGCATCCAGCACTGTGTAAATTCAGGAACTATCGTGATTCAGAGAGCTTAATATCCGTTTCCGTTTATTATAATCCGTATTTCAGGAATGTCTATTTCCTGTAAACACTAGCTTTAAAGGTTTTGGTCAGGATACAAGATAATTTTTTTTTCAGAAGTTTCTTACTACTAACTTTTATACAAAAAATCAATCCAATAAAAACTTTGAAGGGGTAGATAGCTTTTTTGCACCTTTCTAATACTCAATTTATTTAAAAAAATAATTATTATCTACATAAAATATATAAACATGAAAGTATTATTCATTCTCGATGACTGACGATTCTCCAGTTACTTTGACCGAAAAAGAGTATTCAGTAATTGATATGCTCCAGAGCCTTGGACTCCCGAGGACGGAAGCCACTGCGATCGTATGTCTGAAAGATTGCAGAGAACTAAGATCCCTTCACATAGAACTTGTTTCAGGACTCAGACAACCGGAAGTAAGTGTAGCAATGCGCCCCCTGAGGGATAGGGGCTGGGTGGATGAAAGATCCGAAAAAAAGAATAAAGGAAAAGGCAGACCAGTAAAATATTACCAGTTGACAGTACCCTTCCCGCAAATCGTGGTAACTCTTGAAGATGAATTTATGAAAAGCAATACAGAGAAAATGAGTGCTCTCAAAAGGCTCCGAGAACTGGAGATTTTATTGCAGAACTGATCTTAATGCAGAACTGAACTTAAGGAGAATTTTCAGACATCTTTTCTGCCTGCATTCTCGGTAATTTCAGTGTTCTCAATATTTCATTCAGTGTTCTCAGTGTTTCAATTCTCAGTATTTCAATTATTTATAGTTGTACCTGATTTTTGAGCACTAATGAATTGCAGTTGTTTATTTCGGCTAGATTTCATTCAAGGTCTGGAATCTTTTCGAAATTAACAGGAGCAAATCCTTGCTCCAAATTCATAACCCTTCTGGCAGTGATCCCTTCAAGCTCGAAAATAAATGCCTCAACTACCATAAAGACTTCACTTTCACCCCTCAAACAGCCCACTTTTATGTTGTCTTCACGACATGCTCCTGCATGCAGATGGATCTTTGGCTTCCCATCCTCCTGGAAAATATTCCCTACACCGAGAATCTCATGGGCCTCATTAAAGCCAAACCAGACAGGTTCCGGAGGTCTTATGCTTTCTTTAGGGCCTGTAACAAGTTTTCCTTCTTTTAACGCGCCAAGCAACATAAAAACAGCTGACTCGATCTTCTCCAGTTCTGAAAGTTTGATAAGTTCCAGGATAAGGTCGTCTCCATGGTCAATTCTAACAGTAAATACCCTGCCTATCCTTCCTTTTGCATACTCCATATTTTTCCTCACTGCTCTACGATTTTTCCGTCTACAAGCCTGATAATTCGATCAGCTTTTGAGGCTAGCCCTTCGTTATGCGTAACCACTATAAAAGTTTGATTATACTCTTTATTCAGCCGCCTGAGAAGCTCGTAGATCAGATCACCTGTTTTAGTATCAAGATTGCCTGTAGGCTCGTCTCCAAGCACGATTGCAGGGGAGCAGCTGAGTGCCCTTGCCACTGCAACCCTCTGGTTCTGCCCTCCTGAAAGTTCACCAGGTCTGTGGTCCATTCGATCTTTAAGTCCTACCTCCTTCAGAAGACTTCTGGCAATTTCATCTGCTTCTTTCCTGTTTTTTCCAGCTATCAGGAGTGGCATTATTACGTTTTCGAGGGCTGTGAAATCAGGAAGCAGATGGTGATACTGGAAGACAAATCCAAGCATTCTATTCCTCATCTCGGAACGTTCTTTATCTGACATTTTCGTAACATCATTTCCATCAATAAGGAGAGTGCCTGAACTTGGAGTATCCAGCAAGCCTATGAGGTGCATAAGTGTGCTTTTACCCGAACCGGACGGCCCGACAATTGCCACGAAATCCCCCTTTTTAATTTTCAAATTCGCATTGTCGAGTGCACGAAATTCTATTCCGTTTTTGTAGATTTTTGTCAGGTTCTTAAGTTCGATAATTGGGCTTTCTTCTGTCATGCTTTTTCTGCGCCTTCAAAAAATGTATTTAAAAATAGAGGGGCTTTTAAGTAAAGAGCTTTTGGGAAGACAAAAGCCCTACCGAATTCAGGTTTCAGGTTAGAATCTTTTCTGTATAGAAATTCCAGAGTCTCATTCCAGTTCTTTTCTGCTTATATAATAAGCTGCCGTAAGAATTAAAACACAGCCCAGAAGAGTAGAGGCATAGAGAGGGTTTTTCAGGAGTGTGCAGTCAAAGAAAATTCCTGACACAGGTTCTACAAGGGCAAGAATACTGCCGGTCTGAGCTCTGACTCCTGAGATCCCCTTCAGATAAATAACAGCAGCGAACGTAATAGTGAAACCGAAAACAAGCAGGACATTGAAATTTTCAAGGAAAGCACTTACTGGAGTTGAAAGTGCAGATGGAAACAGAAAGAAAAGGCTTATCCCGGTAAGCCAGAAAGTCTGAGCTATTCCTGTATAATCGTGTCTGAGGTAACGGATCGTTATTATGGTTGCACCGAAAGAAAAACCTGACAGCAGGCCAAAAATAAGGCCTTTCCCAAAATCCAGGCCTGTATCCGCAGTTGTCAGAATTTCTCCAGGTCTGGCAATTAGTAAGACTCCTGCAATTGCAAGGAAAAGGGGTAGCAGGCTTTTGCTGCTGTTGTGTTCCCCCAGGATCGAGGGAGCAAGTAGATTGACGTATACAGGGGCTGTATAAAGCAAAAGGACGGCAACGGAAATCCCGCTATATCTGATAGATGAGAAGTAGCATATACCCGTAATTGCATTCAGAAGGCCCAACAGTAACAGGTATCTTTTATTCCTCCCCGGCCTTAACTGTCCAAGCTCTCGACTGAACAGGAGATAGGCAAGGATCATAAAGAAACCAAAAAAAAGCCTGGAAAAAAGCACGGATCCAACAGACATATCCTGCACTCTATCCAGAAAAACTCCTATGGTTCCATAGAGTATACTGCCAGTTAATATTTCTGAATAAGGCTTGAAAGAACTTTCCTGTACGGGCATGGTCGAGAATTAAAAGACTGAGGATATATATTTTTTTGGACATGGGATAGAACCGTAAAGAAAAAACACGTTTATTCATAAATGAAAAAAGAGGTGCTCCATTCCTAATTAGTTGATATTTTTTTGTTTCTGTAATTAAGTAATTCATTTAATGTCCTGGAGCAGATAGAAAAGTCTTAGATAGGAATATGATAAACAGGCGATCCATATCAAACGTTTTTCCCATAATGGTGATCCTGAAAAGGATTGTCGACCATTGTGGGATTAACCTGTTTGAAATCCTTCACTTTGAGAGAATAAGGGGCATACTTTTGCTCATCACTTTCAGTTTCTTGATTGCTGAGATGGTTGCCTGAGATTCTTTGTGAATCTTGTCTTCGTAATAACTTATGATCTCGTCAATTGGCGCCGTAAGAGAATAAATCTTCATCGGCCGTCCTTTTCCAGGCTTTTTTTCCGAGCGCACACTGACCCAGGATTGGTTGTGCATTAACTTTATTGCAAGACTTACTTCGGGCTGCCTTAATCCAGTACTTATTTCAATTTCTCGGGCTGAAGATTCGTCTACATTCATAAGATATGCCATGGCTGTAGCGACATTTCTTGACATCCCAAGATTCCTTAATGTTTCAATAAAAACATGGTCTTCTTCGTCCAATATTTTTACTTCTAAGTCTTTCATGATAACCCTCGATATTTCTATTTTTATGGATAGTTTGTCAGCTTAAAAATGCTTTTATATTTACTCTTTAAAGTTTACTCTACTTTATAAATTTTTTTGAAATCAATATGTTTACATGATAAGCTTTGTCTGTATTGTAGCTGACTAGAAGCCACTTACAATGTCCAGAACTCTCGCTCGTAGCCAAATGGACCAAATATATATCTGACGGCTCCACAGCATAATTAAAACGAGTAAAATTAATAGCTTTAAACCTGTAACCTTTGCTTCCTTTTATAATTACTAGACCATGTTTTTCTAGACATCCCAGATCCGGGACTTTGAGAGATTTCTGGGATATATGAAGACTGGTGCAGTCTATCTATCCCGAAGGCGCATATGCTTAGAAGCTAATCTAAAAGGCCAGAGCACTCATTTAGAATGCAGAGAGGTATAAGCTTGCACACTTTGTGATAAAATATTAAAAGAAGCTGTTTTTAATTGAGAATAGAGGCTCTAAGTAAGTTGAAGATTATCAGCTCTTTTCTTTGATCAAATAAACCTTTTTTCCCGAAACAAACTAGCTCTGATTAAATTTTTGACACTTCATATAGAGAATATCTGTTTAGATTAGATAGTCACCGGGAAGTGATTTTTCAAAATTATTTTACAGGATAATTTTATCAATAGTGAATAAATAATTAACTTATACTATGGGCTTTTAGGGGTTTGCCTGAGAGCATTTTATGTCATGTCGAGGGGAGTAAACATGATTTACAAAAATATAATCTGTCCTGTTTGCGGGGCAACCTGTGATGACATCCAGGTTGAATTCGGGGACGGAAAAATTGAAGCTAGAAACGCGTGTAAAATGGGAAACGCAAAATTTCAGGAAATTTTTAGTTCCCACAGGCTCAAACAGCCTCTTGTAAAAGCTGAGGGAAAACTGACTCCTGCAGCCTGGGACGAAGCTCTTGAGAAAGCTGCTGATATCCTTGTTTCGGCAAAGCGTCCTCTGCTTTTCATGGGTAGCGAAACTTCCTGCGAAGCTCATGAGGTAGGTCTCAAGATAGGAGAATACCTTGGTGCGCTTGTTGACTCCAATTCAACTGTCTGTCACGGACCAACAGCTATGGGAATCCAGGAAGCAGGAAAAGTCGGTGCAACCGAAGGACAGAAGAAAAACAGGGGAGATCTCATCATTTACTGGGGTACAAATCCTCTTGAATCCATGCCCAGACAGATGTCCAGGTATGGAGTTTTCCCGAGGGGTTACTGGACCAAACGTGGACGTTTTGACAGGACAGTTATCACTGTAGATCCGAGAAGAACTCCAACTGCCGTAGCCTCAGACCTGCATGTGCAGCTTAAACCAAACTCTGATTATGAACTGATAAGTGCACTTCTTACTTTGCTTCATGGAAAAACTCCTCATCCTTCAGTAGAAGAGATCACTGGAGTGCCCATCTCTGTCATGCAAGAAATGCTCGATATGATGAAAAGCTGCAATTTTGGGGCTATTACAGTAGGCCTCGGGCTTGCGTCTTCAATGGGGAAGTACAGGAATTCCGAAATTGCCATGAACCTCGTAAAGGAGCTAAACAATTACGCCAAGTTTACTCTTGGAGCTCTCCGCGGTCACTGTAACGTTGCAGGCTTTAACCAGGTAGCTTCTTATATGTACGGCTACCCCTTCGGGCTTGACTTCATGCGCGGAATTCCACGTTATAACCCTGGAGAATTTACAGCTGTGGATGTACTCCGAGAAAAAGATGTGGATGCAGCCTTTGTGATGTGTGCTGACCTTGTAAGCCATATCCCTAATGACTGTGCCGCTTACCTTGCCGAAATTCCCCTGGTATGTCTGGATATTGTTCCCTGCCCGACCACAGTTGTATCGGATGTTGTGCTTCCAGGTGTTATTGATGCCATGGAGTGTGA
>CAZCKG010000059.1:0-10208 GCA_964498825.1 uncultured Methanosarcinales archaeon | reverse complement strand
AATGGCAAATGATGAGATTATTATTTCCCTTGACCTTGATATGGGAAATGAGCATTCAACTGCCTGGGGTTGCGATCTGACTTATGATTATGTCAGAATCAATGCCGAGTACACAACTTAACCGAGTGTAGTTGTACACAACTTAACCGAGTGTAGTTGTACACAACTTAACCGAGTGTAGTTGTACACAACTTAACCGAGTATAGTTGAGTACACAATTTAACTGAGTATAGTTGAGTACACAACTTACTCTACTTCATTTTTCGATTTGAGAATCTCGTTACAGTCAAAATGAGAATCTGATTTATTAATTCTCTGGAATATACTGGCCTATTGGCCTTTAAATTGTGTTAATTTATGTCTTTAAATTATACTCTGGTTAAATTTTGGATTCACTGCGGCACAAAGCTAAATAAAATAAGTGAGAAATGGAAATCCAGAGAATTATTTTTTTATTAAGACCTGCATACCAAGACCTGCACATCCAGGGGGTTTATTCAGTGGATATACAAGAATGGGAACAGCGCCACAGAGAAGCTTTTAGAAATGTTAAAGAAGCCCTTCCTTATCTAGACGGAATGTTTGTAGCTTATAATAGCAATATCGATGCTATAAAGCATCTTAGCGAAGAAGACCTGTGTAAACTGATAGAGCTTTTCGATGAATTCAAAATTCAGGAAAGAGTTGAGACATATCCCAGGGAAGTTAAAGACCCTATTGATTTAATGGCCCGTCTGATTATTTCCATGCGCGAAGGAAAAGCTGCCGAGATTCCTGCCCATAACTCGGATATTCATGAGTGGCTGAAAGAGCATCTGGGTTTTGATTATGCGCGTATGGGAGGTCAGGCAGGAATTATCTCGAATCTTCTTGCCCTTCTGGAACTAAAAAAAGTTGTGGCATATATTCCCTGGCTTTCTGAAGAGCAGGCAGAATACTTTGTAGCTACGGACAATCTTTTTCATCCAAAAATAGAAGACGGAAAAGTCATTCTGAAACATCCTCAAGAAGCCTTCAAGACAGGAATTGAATCAAAGGTTAACTGGATTCTCGAATACTCCAAAGATCTGGAAGTAACCTGCGACGGAAGCAATTTCAAAGTTCCGAGAGATAATCGCCTTATTGTTTCTTCGCGTCCGAAATGGATTCGTCTGGATATGGACAGGGAAGTCTATGAACAGCTTGACACCATTTTCCCGATTGACGGAGCAATGCTTTCAGGGTACCAGATGATAAAAGAGGAATACGAAGATGGCTCTACGTATAAAGACTATGTTGAACGCTCCTTAAAAGTAATTGAAAAACTCAAGACCTTGAATCCTGAGCTTCGAATCCATGTGGAACTTACCTCTATTCAAAACAGAGTTATAAGAAAGGCTATTCTGACAGAAATTGTTGCCAGGCACGTTCACTCTCTCGGCCTTGATACCGTAGAAGTTGCAAATGCCCTGAATGTGCTCGGGCACGAGGAACTCTCTTATTCCGTAATCAGGAAAGAAGAAAACGGGATAACGTCGCTTTACCAGGGAGCTGTCCAGCTTTTAAAAGACCTTTCACTCGAAAGAGTCCATGTGCATTCTCTTGGATTTTACATATGTGTCCTTGCAAAAGGCCATCCCCTTACGCTCAAAGAACACAGGGACTCCCTTCTCTTTTCCTCAACCCTGGCAGCTGCCAAAGCAATTAAAGGAGATATAGAAAATCTTGGAGAGGTAGGAGTGGGACTCAGTATTCCGATTTCAGGCAAAGGAATTGAAGATCTGGAGAATTTCAAGCTATACTGCGTAGGGAAAAGAATCTGTACATCTGATGAGTTCGAATACGGATATCTCTATGGAGCAGACCATGATGCAGTCATTGTTCCTTCCAAAGTTGTTGATAAGCCAAAGGCAACAGTAGGAATAGGAGATGCGATCTCTGCAGGAGCTTTTGTCGCCATGCTTGCAAGAATAAAACAGAAACAGGCAGGGAAATGAATCAGGCAGGAAACGAATCAGGCAGGAAATGAATCAGGCAGGAAAGATAGATTAAATTTTCATTTTTAATCCGGAACTACCCATCCAGTGGGGTCAAAAAGGAGATAGTGAGACAAATTAACTGGTGAGATGAAGGAACTGATTAGATGAAAATACTTTGCGGATATAATGTCAACATAGACTCTGTATACAGAATCAGCGGAGCGGAGGTTTCAGAACTGCTGGAATCTTTTGACAGGGCTGAGATTCTTGAAAAAGTAGAAAATCCCCCTGGAAAAATACATTCCGAATCAGACTTTGTGGCAGGCCTTGTCTATTGCATGAAAAACGGACGCGGAGCCGAATGGCTCGTTTTTGAGCAGTCCGTTTTCGAGTTCCTTAAAAGCCATTACTTTGAGAAATCTCTTGTTAGAATGGGAGGAAACGCAGGGATAATGGCAAATGCCCTTTCCCAGCTTGGAGCTTCCTGTGTAATTCCTAATATCGCAGTTCCCTCAAAAACTCAACTCTCTCTATTCTCAAAAAAAGCGATTTACTTCCCGGGCTCTCACATAGTTAAGGATATTGCTTCCAGCAACCAGGACCCCATACATTTCGTATTTGATTTTTCCGATGGAGACACTTTTTCTCTGTACGGAACAGAAGTAAGGATTCCCAGGGAAAACCGCTTCATAGCAACCTGTGATCACCTGAATTTCAAGCTTTTTGTTAACCCCGCATTTGAAGAATACGCACACCGACACATCTGTGAGATTGACGGCGTACTTATATCAGGCTTCCATCTTTTGCTTGAGAGATATTCTGATGGCAGTGATTATAAACAAATTCTTGAAAACACTCTCAGCCAGCTCAGGCGCTGGAAAGCCGAGAACAATAAACTTCGGATTCATCTGGAATTCGGGCACTTTGCTAGCGGAGAGATTGCAAATTCGGTCTTCCAGAATTTTGCAGCTATTTCCTGCAGCATGGGTATGAACGAAGATGAACTGGCAATGCTTCATCATTTACACGGAATTCCTGCAGAAGGTCTTCTGCATATGGAGGCAGAAGCCGTGGGAAATGCGGCGTGCAAACTGTCTTCAAGGTATGGGCTCAAGAAGTTGCTTATCCATACAAGGGAGTTCGTGCTCACAGCGTTTAAACAGGATCCCGGACAGAATTATAAAAAGGATTCAAACTCTAAAACGAATCTGAATATTGAGAAAGATTCGAATATTGAAAATGACTCGAACATTGAAATGGACTCAAATTTCGACGATTCAACTCTGCAAAAGGTTGCCGGGAAAAAACTCGAAGCTCTGAGGTTTGGAGTCAGTTGCGCAGGGGCTTATGCAGCATCGGGCAGGCTTGAAGATCGAAAGTTTGCAGATGAGGAAGCCTTGAAGCTTCAGGAAAGCGCATTTGGAAGACAGCAACTTGAGCTTTTCCTGAAAGCCTTTAACGGAAAAATTTTCGGGCACGGAGCATATGCTTTCAGGGAAGGATACATTCTCTGCATGCTTCCAACTCTGCTTTCGAAATACCCTCTAACAACGGTCGGGCTTGGAGACACCTTAACTGCGGGAACTTTTCTAAGGGAGCTGGAGCTCGATGTACAGGCTTAAGCCCGAGATCTTTAACCTTGACTACACGCTTGACTGCGGGCAGGTCTTTCGCTGGAAAAAGGACGGTGACTGCTGGACTGGTGTTGTCGGAAATCAGGTTATCCGGCTTTCTCAGGAGAAAGACAGCAGAGAACTACTTGTTGATTCCAAACTTCCTCCCGAGTCATTCTCTCGTTATTTCCGGCTGGACGACAACCTTCCTCTAATTTATGAAAGCATAAACAGAGATCTTCTGATAAACAGGGCAATAAACAAATACAGAGGCCTGCGCCTGATAAGACAGGACCCCTGGGAGTGCCTGATTTCTTATATGCTCGCAACAGCCTCAAGCATACCCACAATCCAGAAAAGAATCTGCCTCCTCAGCCAGTTTTTAGGACAGGAACTCGAAGAAGGCTATTTTAGCTTCCCTGATCCCGAAACTCTTGCAAATGCCGACCTTTCCGTGCTTGACAAATGTAAGCTCGGCTTTCGGACCGAACGTATAAGAGAAGCGGCTAGAGAAGTAGCTTCAGGCGAACTTGACCTTTCCGTCCTCTTCCGCCTGGAATACAAGTACGCCAGAGAACGCCTCATGAGGCTCTGCGGCATAGGAGAAAAAGTTGCAGACTGCGTCCTCCTCTTCGCCTTTGAGAAAATGGAAGCCTTCCCTGTCGATACCCATATCAGGCAAATCATCCAGCACTACCACATCGATGACAATTTCTTTGAAACCAGTTCAAACCTTAGCAGAATGGGAGACTGGGGACGGGAGTATTTCGGCCACTACTGCGGATATGCCCAACAGTATCTGTTTTATCAGAAAAGGATCGAAGGATTCGTTTCGTTGTATTGAATCATCTTTAGTAATTCTTTTTGAATTACTACTCGATGAGATTTTCAGGAAAATAACTATGAGCCCTAATGACAAGCAGGAAATTGGACCAATTTCAAATAACTTCCCTCTAATAGACGACATCCGTCATATGATCGAGGATACTCGCTCGCGAGTGGCTACTGCCGTTAACGTCGGGCTGACAATACTCTACTGGAATATTGGCAAGCGGATGCGGGAGGAAATTCTTAATGGGGAAAGAGCAGAGTATGGGCAGGAGATTATAGCCTCACTGGGGCGAGAATTGTCAACTGAGTATGGAAATGGATTTTCAGTGAAAAATCTTCGTCGGATGATCCAATTTGCTGAAGTATTCCCTGAAGAGGAAATAGTCGTATCACTGATACGACAATTGAGCTGGACTCATTCTTTATCAGGCACTTCAGAAAATGCAGAGCCAAGAGCAGAAGCATCTTCATACCTTGCAGAACTGTCTTCATCAGTGGTCAGTCTAATTAAGTCGTTCCACGCCTGTTCTCGAAAACGATTAAGAACGTATTAAATAAGGAAGTTATCTTGAAATCTGATATGTAATGACAAAAATAATCAGAGATACCATCATCAGACCAAAAACAGTTTCTCCCATTACTAATGGTTGCATTAACGGTATTGATATATCAGGCTGTATATTTGGAAAACTGTATCCTGTAAAGGTAGTAAGACTAAAGTAAAGATAGTCAATCAGTTTGACTTCTCTCCCTTGAACAATTATACCATTTATCTTCCAGAAACAGAAAGCAAATAGAATAATACCAATCATAGAAGAAAAAATAGGATTCCAAATTTGGTCTCCATGCCCTGCTAAAACTTTCAGGATAAAACCGTCAAAAACTTTTGCCCTAATAATATTCTTAAAGCCACCCTTTGTAAGTAAAAGTTTTCGATAAGACTCATTTGCCCTATAATGAGCATGTTTTGCTTGAAGACTGTCACCATTGGATGAATAAAAGTTGTATAATTTTGTATATATTTCGAAGGAGGACTCATAAAGAAGTTCTTCTCTATGTGAAGATAAGAAAGTTGCAAATTCAAAAAAAGATTCTTTCTTATCGTCAAATAAAAAATCTTCATCTGCAATAGCTATCATATAGTTTCTTAGTGGTGGTATTTTGTCCCAAAGATGAATATTTTCTTTAGGCTTTTTATAAAATACTAGATCATCGAATTTTTCCTTAATTTCATAAGAAATTTTCCCTCTTTGATGTGCATCGATTAAATCTTCGTAGAAAATAACTTTGTAAATATTAAGTGCTTTACCATAACCGATATACCTTATAATTTCTGCTTTATTTAAAGCATCTAACACAAAATCGGAATCACTTTCAAGGCACTCAATTTTTTTGACATCAAACATAATTTGTTTACTTAATATATATGGAAATGGTCTTTTAGTAGAGAGAGTATCTGCAACGAACTCGTTAATCTCTTTTTCACTAATTTTAGTAGACTTAAAGAAAATGGCATTTCTGAACGTCTTTGTTTCATCAACATATGAGCTAGATATATTTGAACCTATGAGCTGAGTCCCTTCTAAAATGGATTTGGAATCAAAAATAGTGCCTACTAAAGATGCCTGTCTTATATCAGCATAACTAAGATCTGCCCCACTCAGATCTGAATGAGCTAAATCAGATTTTGAAAGTTTAGTATAAAATAGATTCGCTTCAATTAATTTACATCCTCTTAAGTTTGCATTTTCGAGAGTAGCATATCTCAAACTTACTTTGCTAAGATTCACACCACTCAAGTCTGAATTTGTTAGATTAGCATATTCTAAGTCAGCATTCTGAAAATTTACTGTAGTGAGACTATAATTTTGTAATCTTGCGAACTCCAAGCATGCTCCCTTTAAATTAGTTCTGAAAAATTCTGCTCCCTGCAAATTAGCTCTTGGTAAATATGCATTTTCTAAATTTGCTTCTTTTAAATCTGAATCACACAAATTTGCGGAATCCAAGTTAGCTTTTCTTAAATTTGTTTTATAAAAAGATGAGCCTTTTAAATTAGCTAAAATTAAATTAATGCCTCGTAGATCAGCAAAGTTAAAGTTGACTTTAGGAAGGAAGACACCTATAATTTCATTCTCTTTTAAAAGATTTAGCTGCTCTTTAGAAGGTCTTTTTTCTTCTATTTCCTGATGCCAGAAGCAGTATTCACTCCCCTCTTCAACTTCAAAAGGACACATAAAGTTATTGTAAGCACCTAGGAACTTGTATTTGCATCTGGCTATTAAAATGTCTCCTATTTCTAAAAGAATTGTAAAATCTATTTTAATTAATCTAAATAGATTCACTTAGAACCTATCCGAAAAGTCCTGTTGCTCTGAGTGTTATCCACATTCAACATTACTCAAAATGTAGTTATCCTATTTTTTGGATAGGCTCTAGGACATTGATTGTGAATTTTTTCCGGATCTATCAACGGCCCAACACCATAAGTTCTGATAAAACTTAAAGCTTAAAACTATTTCTTTTTGCGTTAAGAATCGATAAACAAGGAAACAAAAAAGAATTTTTGCGGAAAAAATCCGCGTATATAACTAATCAATTAATTTGGTACGATTATATACTCGTAATTTACTTTTACATCCATTTCCTCAAGAAAACCCTGAAATCAGGATCTTTTAGCCTGCAAATTTCAGCATTTTCTATAATCTCAAAGGCTTCATTCAAACTCTGACAGACATGTTTTCCGACTGAGCATTGCATGAGCTGGTTTTCTAGAAGAGCTTTTGCTGTAGGATACTTACGCAGGATTTCAAAGACATATTTGCCGTTCTCGATGTAGCCGCTGAAGACGTTTTCTGCGCCTTCATATTTCTCCTTGAATTTTTCGGCATGGGCTTTGACCCAGACCGGGGGACCTATGTGTTTTTTGACATTGGGGAGGGTGCCTGAGATAAGTTCGAGAATGATTACGGTTTCTTCTTTTCCCGACCAGACGCCGGTTTTGATTATGGAAAAATCGTATTCTTTCAAAAGGGCGGCTGTTGACTGCTCCATTTTATAGAGCTGAGGATATAACACGTCTTCAACCACGTCAGGGGTTTTGAAGACAACTGCAATTTGTGTGCTCTTTCTGCTTTCCAGGTGCGCCAGGATTTCTGCGTCTTCAAGAGGCAGGGGATATGCAGGGAAAAAGAATTTGATGTCCGGATTTTTCATAAACTCCCGACAGGAGTCTATAAACATGCAGAATTTGTCAAGAGAGAGGGCTGCTGCAACATTCCGGCGGGGATCGGTCGGATCTACCATGACCAGGGGTTCTTCGTGCTCAATTTCTCCGTGCTGCATTATGTCAATCTTTATTCCAGGTTTCCAGGAACCGGCTGCCTCTATGACTTTTTCGAAGGAGCCGTAGTGAATAATCAGGAGTTCGGTCAGGTAGCCTGAAAAGCCCTGAGTTCTCAGTTCCGAGCCGTAGACTCCGCTTCCTCGCATAAACTGTTTCAGAAGCAGGACTTCATCTTCATGTCCATTTATGCGGGACTTGACAAAATCGTTATGAAAAGGAGTTCTATCAACTGCAGATTTGATGCAACAGGCTGAAGCTACCCTGAAACAGGGGACTAGATCCACGTCAAAGCCTTTGAATACTATATTCAGGTATGGATGCTCAGCATGGCGGTCTTCGGCATATTCAGCATGTTTTGCCACTTCCCTGGCAATTGCCATGCCAAGAGTTTCAAGGTCCTTTCTGGGCGTTTCCTCAGGAAAACTCATAAAGACATCGATATCATGGGTGCCTGAAAGCCAGGTGCCTCTGGCAGCTGAACCTACCATTTTCACAAGCACGCCTGATACACCAAGTTTATCTGCAGCTGCTCTGACTTCTGCAGCCAGCTCTTCCTGGATTTCCAGGAGTTTTTTTCTTTCTGCTTCAGCAGGCTTGATTCTTTCAAGCACTGAAAGCTTTAACTCTTCGGGAATGCCTGTATACGTTTCCATGCCAGGGACGGCTCCGTTTATTGTTTTTAATCTCCAGAATAGATATTGACAATCGTAGTTGTTGATTGTAGTTGTTGATTGTAGTTGTTGATTGTAATTTAATTAAGTGTAAATATGGTTAAGGTAACTTTTGACTCTAAACGTCAAAAATTGTCTCTTTAAACTTATATTTTGTGGATCTTCAGCTAAATAACGCGCAAATCCATGAGAGAGTAAGCTTAAGTTTCCATTCGTTTTTTTAATTATTTTTCTAAGATTGGTGACGATATTTAGCGTTTTACTAACTGAGTCTAGCATTTTACTAACGATATTTAGCGTCTTGCTAACTAGATTTAGTATCTCACTATAATTTATTAAACAACCTGACTTTAGACAGTTTCGAGTAGTTTCGAGCAGTTTCGAACAATTTCGACAATTTCAATAGCCTTGAGTATTCTTGAAAGACTTTTGATTTGAAAATTTCTTTACTTTTAAATAAAATGAATTTTTATATATGCCCTCAATCTTGAATTTCCGCAGGTTCAGCTTTCCTCATCTTCAGTTCACTTAACCTTTAATTTCACTTTATTATCCAGTTGCACTTGTGTTTATATAAAAATCGGTTGTGATAAAAGTGTTTGTTTGGATTTACTGGATTATTACCCTGACAATTGCCACCTATATATCTGTTTATGTTATCAAAAAAATGCCCGAAAATGGCTTTACCGTACTTACAGCCTTTTACGTGGTTTATCTTGTAGTTTCGCAGGTTCTGGCTACCCGTATTATCGTTTTTGATCTTGGTTTTTATTCCTTCTTTGCTCCTGCTGCAGTTTTCATCTATCCTTTTATTGCCCAGGTTGTAGATATGATTAATGAGGTCTACGGCGAGAGAAGAACACACTTATCCATTCTCATAGCCTTCGTGACTCAGGTACTCTTTGTGCTTTTCATCGGCATGGTCAGCAGCCTCAGCCCTGCTCCGTTCTTCGAACTTGAGGATGCCTGGAAAAGCCTTTTCGGGCTAAGTATAAGGATTACCCTCGCAAGCTGGGTTTCCTTTCTGGTCTGCTCCAACCTTGACGCATGGGTTTTTGCGTCTCTCAAAAAGCGTTTTTCAGAAAAGGAAAGGAACTTCAAGCATGATATCCTTGTAAATCCCTATATCTGGCTCCGTTCGAGTGCAAGTGATGTTATTAACCTTACTCTTGATTCTCTTATCTTTGTAGTCATAGCCTTTTATGGGACAATGCCTGTTATTCCTCTTATCATAGGGCAGCTTATCAGCAAGAATATAATTGGTTTTCTGGACAACCCCTGGTTTGTGCTTTATAAGAAATTACTTAACAAATAAGGGCATAAATTTTTCGACATAGAGATATTTTATTACCAGTTGTCTTTTTCTCATTTATCTCTATTTCATTTTCTCTTTTATTCTTCCTTCTCATTTTCTCTTTTATTCTTCCCATTCCTTCTTTACTGATAACATCTTGAAAACAATTCTTATTTTACTTATTTCATTTCCTGATTGCTGAAAATCCCTCAAAAACCTTTATCTGATGTCCAGTACAGCAGAAAATGCATATAGTTGAAGAATTCAATATAATATAAGTTAAATGGGGGTATCCAGTCTCAGGATATATTCCGGGATTTCGGGAAACCATTTTTGTTTTGATTTTTCATTCCGGATGCCTGAAAGGTGCACCCTGCTCCATAAAACAAAAAGGAGGATTAATTTGGGGATTAAAAATTATATAAAACTATCATGTCTAATTTTGATACTGGTAGCCCTGTGTGCAACTGCATCTGCCCAGGCTTCAAATTCTAC
>CAZCKG010000058.1:0-10369 GCA_964498825.1 uncultured Methanosarcinales archaeon | reverse complement strand
ATAAACTGAATTTACAAAACTCAGAAAAACAGAATTAACTTATTTTTGAATTTGCCTATTTACTTAAGAGTGGCTTTGGAAATATTGCATACTTCACAGTTCTGGTCATAGCTGTTTTCTTCTTTTTCTATCTCTTCATCTTCACTTTTCTCGTCACCGGGAAACTCGGAAGCAAGAGCTCTTGTACTTTCTGCAAGTACTGCAGCGTTAGAAATGGACGCTCCTATCATAATGGCATTAAATATGCTTTCTTTCTTGATTCCTCTCCTTTTTGCGACTCTAATATGCATTTTCAGGCAGTGGTCGCAGCGAAGGGCAGAAGCCACTCCTATTGAAATAAGTTCTACTGTTTCAGGATCGAGGTTTTTAAATTCCCTCATTATAGAGTTGTCATAAAGGGTTTTTGGGATAAAAATCTCCGGGAGATCTTTCATGAAATTCATAATGTAAGGGACTTCTCCATATTGCTTTTTAACATCCTCTAATAGTTCGGGGACAGCTTTTTCGGGGTCCTTTTTCAAAATTTCCACAATCTCTTCAAGTTCCATAAGAAACCACCGTCATATAACTACGTGGAAATTGGGATATGATGCCATTTTTCCGGGTCAGGCTTTACAGTTTTAAGGATAAGTGAGAAACACAAACCCAGTAAAAATGTAAAGTAATAATTCTTAACACAACAGAATCCGGGTCAAATTGCAAAACCAACGTCAGACTTAGATTTGATTTTTATCAATATATAATTTTTCATTTTTGACTTGGAAATATTAGCAAGTTCTGAGAGGACAACTCCCTCGTCAAATTCAAGCCTCTCAATTTTTTCGTGGAATTCATCATATGGAAGTTTGACCCTGAGCCCGTCAAGCTGGAGGGTAAGAGGGGCAGGAGAGAGTACAGTACGGATTTCAGGGACCTGATTTTCTATTTCCTTCATAACTCTTGCGGGAAGTACGGCAAGAGGATCTTTCGCTTGCTGTCTGCGAATGTTATCAGCGATCTTTCCAATCTCTTCATTGAGTTTATCGAGGGCACTGACTTCTTCTGTTTTTCTTAGTCTGTGAGAAGTCCTTCCGATATTTCCAACGTAAAGATCTGCTCCAGGAACTTCTTCAGTTTTCAGGTCAGGTCCACCTGTCACCACAATAGGAATTTCAATACCCTCAAAGAGCTTCGGCTTCTTATTTATAATACAGTCACTGAATGATCCAAATGTGAAAACTGCAATATCGTGTTCATTAATAAGTTTCCTTTCATAGTCCATGGACAAAGACACTCTGCGTCCCATTCCTCTGGCAAGCCCTATCATGTTTGTGTTGGCTCCAGGGTGGCGCAGGTATTCTGCTACGTCGCAGGCTGAATGTGGAAGGTGATGAGAGGCAAGGGTCGGTGAAACTACTGCAATCTCTACTCCCGTAAGAGGAGCTTCTATCATGATTCCAAGCAGTTCGTCAGACTGTTTTTTTACTATTTCGATGTCCTTTTCAGGGACAAGCATTATCAGGTTAACTTCCGTGCCTGTAACTACTTTTTGAATTAAGTAGCCTCCCAGGTCTTCCAGCAGTTCGATTAAAAGCCCGTGTTTGTGGACACCGCCTGTGTAAAGATAGGGTCGGAGTATAGCCATTTTATTTTTTCCCTCCTTCTATCAGATCTTTGAGCATTGCCCCTGCCTCTTGAATCCATTCTGGTTTCAATGCTTCCTCGGATGCTACAAAAACAAAATTGTTGGATTTGTACAGGTGGTAACGGACCCTAAAACCTTCTGGAGTAACCCTGATTGCAAAATCTACAAGGTTTTCATGAAGTCTATGTCTGGGATCTGCAATCATCATTTCTTTAATAAAAGCTGCTTCTTCCTCTGATTTATCTGCAGTTACGGCTACAGTCCAGCGATCAGGCTGGCTGATATTAGCTTTACCATAGCGTTCCCAGAGCTTCCCTAACAGCTCTGGGATATACTGTTCCTTTTTGATCAAAATTATTATTTCACCTGCAACCGGCTTTGCTTCCACATCCGCAATATCAATTGTCGTAACTCTGGTGCCTACATCCCTGAGAACAATTGCCATTTGAAAGAGAGAATCTTCAGGCCTCAGCTTTACCTTGATTCTTCCTATTGCCGGAGCAAGCTTGAGATTTGAAAGGTTGTCCTCGATAATTTTTCTATAAAATTCCTGCTCCGAAGCAATTGCGGACTCGACAACAAAGGTCTCAAGCGAATCCATTTCTTCCTCACTCCTCTATGAAACCTGAAGCAAGCAAAGCTGCTCCTACCGCCCCTATGAGATGGGAGTTTTCAGGCACAAGGACATCAATTTTAAGGAGTTTTCCCAGAGCTTTCGGAACCCCTTCAATCAGGGAAGATCCGCCCACAAGAATCAGCGGTTCTTTTACGTCCACTTCCTGCAGCTGCTGCTCGTATATCTGTTCTACCACACTATAACAAGCTGCAGCTGCCACATCTTCAGGTGTAGCTCCTTTGGCAAGAGAATTCACCAGGGACTGGATCCCGAAAACTATACAGTAACTATTCATGGAGACGTTTTCGTGCATGCCCTTGACTGCCAGAGCTCCGAGCTCGGTAATGTCTACGCCAAGTCGCTTTGAGATCATCTCAAAAAAACGTCCTGAGGCTCCGGCGCAGATTCCACCCATTGTAAACATTCCGGGAATCCCGTCCTGAACTGAAATTGCCTTGTTGTCCATACCTCCTATATCAATAACTGTTGCAGGGCCTTTCTGTCTGTCTGCAAGATAGACAGCTCCTTTCGAGTTGACGGTAATTTCTTCCTGGATAAGCTGGGCTTTTAAATGGTTACCTATGAGGAATCTCCCATATCCGGTTGTGCCCAGAGCTTGAATATCTTCCCTGGAAACTCCAGCCTCTTTAAGAGCAAGAGAATATGCTTCTTCAGCGCTTTCGAGGACTTTTGTTGTGGGTACCCAGCCTTTGCCTATGATTTTGTTGTCTCTCATTATCACTGCTTTTGTAGTCGTTGACCCCGAGTCTATTCCTGCAGTCAGTCCTTTTTGGACCTCCCTCGTGAGAAGGTGCCTGCGTCTGACAATTGTGGTCAGAGCTTCCAGACGGGTAAGAAGGGTACTTGCAGTGGTGCTTTCGGTAAAAGAATAACTAATTACTGGAATAGTGGAGTGCTTATGAATGTACCTTCTAACCTCATTTCGTACGATAGCTCCTTCAGCACAGCGGAAACAGGTGGTAATAAAAACTCCATCTACATTGGTTGTGCCCTCAACGACAGCTTTCGCCCTTGCCATCATAAGCCTCAGGTCTCCACTTGCAACCTCAAGCCCGAAATCTCTGCCTATGGTATCTATGGATGCGATATCAATCTCAGGAAAAACGAATTTTGCATTCACTTTGGATGCAACTTCATCAAATTCTGGCTGGACTCCGGCATATTCAGAGCCGCAGGATACCAGGGCAATCTTGACAAGTCCCGATTCTTCAGCACTCATTTCTTGTCCTCCTTTTCTGCCTGTTCATCTTCTTTCGGGTTTTCATCCTCTCCAGGCTTTTCTTTGGGCAACGATTCCAGAAATGCTGCAATTTTATTTACAAAATCACGGGCTTCCTCATCTGATTCCGGGTATTTTACTTCGAGTACAGGGATACCTTTAGAGCGAACCAGATATTTCATTAGCTCGTTTGTGCGGTTGCAACCCACACAGCCAAAGTTTGTGGGGGGGTTCTCAACTATAATTGCAGCTTCTGTCTCTTCTATAAGGGGACCTATAAGTGCCATTCTACCCCTTACTCCAGCCGGCACTTCAATTGCAGCGTATTTAAGACCCAATTTCGGGTCTTCGTGAGTGATGTTTATGGGAGGAGAATCTAGGCTGATATTTGTAACTTTTTCTCGTACCTGGTTCATCATAGTAAGGGGTTTATGTCCAAAACGCTCAACCAGGTCAGAAAGAATAAGACTGTTTATAGGGTAAATGAAAACCTTTGCCAAAAAACTCACCTCGCAAGCTCCTCTTCAATAATCTTTTCCAAATCGGAAGTCTTAAGCCTGCATTTCTCCTTGCTCTTTTCTTTTACAGATTCCTTTGCTTCCAGTTCATCAAGTGCAGCTCCTATGGCAGGGAGCATCTCTACTTCTTCCCTCAAGAAATGGAATCCAGGCCTTGGACCTCCCCCTCTGCTTGCCCGGCACCGTCTACTATCTCCTGCAGGAAATCCTCTATCTTTCACAAAAATGTGGTTTTTATCCATCTGTCGGATTTTTTCGGTCACTGTCAGAATATCCTCCTTTGGTCCTGTAACAATAAGTCCAAAGCAGGTTTCCTTTACTGTGATCGGAAACTCTGATTCATAAATTTTCATGGCTGCATCTGAAGGTAGCACTTTATCCGAACTGATCACAATGTATTTTGTAATCTCTTCTTTTTTCGTTTCAGTCATCTTTTGTCTCTCCTTGGTCATGGGAGACTTGTCCTGCTAAACCCTTATATGCGAATCCTTCAAGGATCTGGATAACATATAGGGCAATTGCATTTACAAATTAGTTGATTTTCTTTAGTCTGTTTTTTATCTGGTATTAATGCTATAATTTACCAGTTTTTAATTTACCTGTAGCCAGTATTTATTGCTGCTACTTATCGATTATTGCTGTTATATGAAACACTATATTTATATATCTCATACTATATATAAAACTAAAGTCAGATCTCTAGTTACCTCAAGACTTACTCTTCGGTTTCCCTGCGTAAAATCTCACTCACGTATATTGCATCTCCTTTCTTGATGCCTTTGAGTTTCTCAGGATTGATTATCCTGCCGATAATATTGGTTGATGAGAATTTTTCTCCAGTTGGGCCGAACATATCGTCATCTTCAAGTTTGACTCCTATAGTCCCCATCCTTTTTGCCGCTTGATTTGTAATTCCTATTTCCCCTCCATGTACTTTTTCAGTAGGGGTGTTTTCGGGAAGGATTTCTTTGTATTTCACTACATCCTTTTCAGTTTTGAAGAGATAAGTATCTTCATAGGTCATACTGACAGGCAATTTTCCAACATTTTTTATCTTCAGTTCAAGGGCGTGGCGGAAAAAGTCCACAGATTTAGGGGCCCTTTCAGGATAAAGTTCAATTTCAATAAGTTTTGCTCTGGATACTGCATACGCAGTCACTTTTGCTTCCCCAAGGATTTCCATTGTTGTTGGAGGGTCCTGTTTGACAATTACTGAATCTTCTCCAGTGTACCCGTCTCTTACAAGTTCTATCCCTATGGTAGAAAGTACAGGTTCTACTTCTTCAAAGCTGTGTCCAAGAAGAACTAGCTGTGGAGGAATACTTTCGACTGAGAGCTTCTGCCCCTTTTCTGCGAGTTTGATAAGTTCAAGACCCTTTGTTACTTTTCCTACAACAGAGTGCACAAGACTTGAAGGCCGTTCTTCTTTGGAGATATAGGTCCTGCCTGTCCCGTATCCGACTGTCCGAATTGAAATAGCTCCTTCACTTCTAGGTTCGAAATTTTCGTAAGGGACAGTTTCTTCTTTCAGGGTATCATCCGAGATATATGAGCTGGTAACCACATCTACAGTAAGTGTACCTTCACGGGTCAGGGCATAGAATTGTTCTGCTCCTTTTGGGGCATTTCTGGAAAGTTCTACTTCAAAATAAGTAAATATGCTGTTTCCGTCTTCAAGAAGAGTAGAAAGGTCAGTTGTGCAGGTTTTTTCTGATATTTGTTCCCATTCTATTATTGGCTCAATATTAAGAATTCTATCTTCTTTCGAAAGTTTAAAAAGGATTTTTCTCCCGGTCACAACTGTTGCAAAAACGCCGTCTTCAGGAGTCCCATACTCTGCAGAATGTCTTTTTCTTGAAAAGATCAGATGAGTATTACGGGAGTCAAAACCTCCAGCTCCAAAGAGAACATCTAAAGCTTCAAAGCTGCTGATCTCGCGAGAAGGCTTAAATTCGGTTTCAAAAGGCCCGAAAGCAAGAGCTTCTGAGCCGGTCCAGTGGACAGGTTTACCTTCGTACTCTTTAAAATGCTCAGCCCATAATTTTCCTGAGGGTGATTCAGGATTTTTAATTTCTATCCTGAGTTCCCCTTTAGGAGTATTGATAGCGTATTCGGTGATTGTTTCCGTTCTTTTCTCAGCGGTCTCTTTCAGAATCCCGACCGCTGTACTTGGTATATAGGGGGTTCTGGAAATCTTAAGGGCATCCCCTAGGGTAGAGCCTGCGGGTAAAGAGTATTTCTGCCCGTTCACCTCTACGCTGATCTCATTACTCGTAATCGGCACCTCATTTTAGTATTTTCTATACTAAGAGGTGGCAGCATATTTATATTTCTTCTGCAGCTTGGAGCTTTTCTTCTTCAGTTAGCTGGGAGAGCACGTTCTCAGGCACTCCTATTGCTACAATCTTTCCATCACGCATAAGTGCTACACGGTCGCAAATCTGGTGTACAAAATCCATGTCATGAGAGACTATTACAAAAGTTTCCCCTATCTCTTCTCTGGCTTTGAGGATGGAATTTGCCACGGATGCCTTGGTTATCGGGTCCATTGTCCCTGTAGGTTCATCCATGATGACAATTCTGGGCTCCTTTATGAGGACCTGTGCAAGTGCAATTCTATGCCGCTCCCCTTCACTCATTTCATCTGTCTTTTTGGGCAGAATAGCTTTTGCCTTATTTTCGTCAAAACCTGCAGCTTTGAGTGTTATTACGGCTTTCCGTACACCTAGTTCGAAAGGTAAATCAAGACTGATAGATTCGGTGAGGTTATCTATTACAGAACTTTGGGTATAGAGTCCATATTCCTGATGCAAAAATCCCATGTATTTTGTTGCTCTTCCTTTGTTTTCCACACCGAGCTTTGTCATATCAACCCAGTCATCTCCCACTCGAACTTCAACTTCTCCTGAAGTTGGAGGTAAAATTCCTATAAGAATCTTTGAGGTTGTAGTCTTACCTGCTCCGCTAACTCCAACAAGTCCGAAGATCTCTCCTTCTCTTACTTCAAAAGAGATATTGTCCACAGCTCTTACCACACCGCGATCTACTGAGATATAACGTTTTGAAAGATCCTTTACTCGGATTATTGGTTCTCCGACCATAGAGCACTTTTCTTGCTTTGTCATACATACATTCTGCATAAAGATTGCAGAAACTTCAAGCGGATTTCCTTCCTGAACTACTTCTCCGTTTTCAAGCAGGATCGCCTTGTCTGCCATATTCTCAATGACTTCAGGCCAGTGAGAGGTAAGGATCATACTCATGTTGTAGTTCTTCACCGCGTTAAGCATAGCATCGTGAACGAGCTTTGCAGTTAGAGGATCAAGTGTACCTGTGGGTTCGTCAGCTAATAGGAGTAAGGGATTTCTTACAAGCTGTCTGGCAAGAACAACTCTCTGCTTTTCTCCGCCTGATAGCTCTCTTGCAACATGCATCATGCGGTGGCTCAGATTTACTTCTTCCAGCAGTTCAACCGCTTTTCTCATGGAATCTTCTCCCTTGTATCCTATTTCGTTCAGGGAGTTTATTACGTTTACAAGAACTCTTTCGTCTCCATAGAGGGCAAAGGTACGCTGGAGCATGATTGCAATTTTTTTGGTGATATCTTTCCTTATGGGATCATAAAGGGAAAGTTTTACAAAATCCGCTTCAAATGCTTCGAGTGTTTCTCCACAGACCGGGCATTTCTGGCCTACCTTGCTGGGACGTTCTACATATCCGCATTTCTCACAGCGGGCAAGATGGTAAATTACTTCCCCTGAGATGTTTTCAAAAGATTCAGTCCCACGCAACACATGCATCAGGATTGTTTTTCCCGATCCGCTTTTTCCCAGAATTCCGACTATTTCCCCTTCGTTGATACTTAAGCTTACGTTTTTCAGCGCCTTAAAACCGTCGAAATCTACGGTTAGATTCTTGACTTCAATAAATACTGGCATGAATTTTCCTCCGCACTTATGAGTTGCAAATAACTTTTTCTGATGACTCTTCCTTGCCTGCCTGGGTATATTATTCAAAGTGAAAAGCAATTTATCAAATGATCTTAACATAATCAATTAATTTCACACATTTGGGCAACAACTACATAAGAGTAAACATTACATAAACATAACGCATTATTTTTTCACTGTTAACATCTAAAATCAAGATCAAAGGGTTATTTCTGCTGGATTCTTGCTAATTACAACCCTTTTACCACATCCACAACTTTTATTATGTCATCAAGCACCACATTTGCTGCTTTTCGGAGTTCTTCTGGCCTTCTATCTCCCTGCTGCGTTGTCATTATTCCCACATCCGCTGCCCTGAAAGCTAGGATATCGTTAATTCCATCCCCTACCATAACTACTTTTTCATATCTGCTTTTTAGTTCAAGCACAACCTTTTCTTTCATAAAGGGATCTGCAAAGGCGAAGACTCTTTCTTGAGGGATATTTATTAACTCTGCAAGCTGCAGGAGGGCTGACATTCTATCTCCTGACGCTATATAGATATCCACTTCCATCGCATGGAGTAACTGGATGGTTTGTAGAGTCTTACCAAATACCTGTCCTCCAGTACTGAGGACATAGGGTATTCTTCTTGCTTCTGAGTCTACTATCAGACCTGCCGCAAGATAAATGCTGTCAGGACAACGAGATGTTACTGCTCTGAGCACATCATGCACGTCCCCCATCTGTATGTAAGTCCCCCTTATGATCTCACATGCAATATCAGGGGTAAAATATCCTTTTGAACAACTTATTCCTATTGAAACTCTATATTCATCTATAAACTCAAATAAAGACATGTCCCTTCTTGAGTGAAGAATTATCTCTTTTTCAGTATTCAGAGCTACAAGCCCGCAACCTTCTTTTTTTGAGACAATTGCAGTGCTCTCTATATTTTCAAGGATATTCCCGGTAATGGCTTCTTTTGCAACCCTGTACATGCGGAGAAGAGTTCCTGCGCTGTCAAAGACCACTGCGATTCTTTTGGCCATGTAAAATGATTAATCTGTAAAATAAAAAATCTTCGCAAAAATCAAAAACAACACTTAAATTCAATTTTATAAAAATAAATAATCAGGGAGAATTCAGATTTCACTCTACATTATTTATTTACAGTATTGATGTCCCTGAAAGCAGAACACCAGTAAAAAATCCAAGGATTACTCCGGAGTTCAGGAAGGGGAGCCCTGCTTGTGGTTTTCCTCTCATTACGAGGATAGAAAGTACTGCGTGTCCTGCAAGGGTACCGAGCATTGCCCCGAGCACGGGAAGTGAGATCCCTCCATTGCTTTGCATGAAGACATTTGCCGAAACTACAAGCAGGGTAGGCATAACGGCATCTCCAAGGCCCATAAAAAAAGCTTCCCTTTTTTCTCCTTCTTTGAAACTTTCCTTTATAAATGAATAATCTGAGTGCTTTGGAATAACAAAGAGAATGGGAAGTTTCAAATCCATTATTCCTTCGGCCATGTCTATCATATGCTTTGTTTTGTATACCGATATAGCGTCATAGATTGCAAGGAGTAACAGAAGAATTATTACGGGGATAACTGCAAGGGAAATCCCTATCAGGGCACTGACTCCTCCTGCAATACAAATCCCGACAATGTCAATCACGTACCATTCTGGGTATTTATAAAGCAGGACCGTTATACCCGTTGATATCAAGACTGATAAAATATTTTCAAATCCTGAAAGAGATGGAATAAGGGTGAACAGGGCGTAGAATACGTAATATAAAGTACTTATTATTGCCAAATATATGGAGAGACTGATAACCCATTTAATATTCTTTTTTATTGCTATCAGAACAAATACAGTGAAAGCAAGGATCATTATTATATAATATATAGAATTGGAGACTTGGGTAGGATCCTCAAAAGCCTGCATGTCATTGACTTCCATGGGGGCCGATAGAAATAATGCAAGAATTTGCACTATGAGGATCAATCCTCCCATGCCAAGAATTGGTAAATAATCTTTAATTGATTGTTCGCTGGAACTCAAGTGCTAAACTCCTTAATTCTTAACAGTATGCCTTTTTTATTCCTTTATATTCCTTTTATATTTACTGCCTTGTTTGTCTTCGGTATTCCCAGACTTATCCGTATATCGCTCTGTTTATTTATAATTCCATCCATTGATTAATATTTTTCAATTCTCCATACCTTCTTCTCAAGGGGATCTTCTACTGAAAGCTTACTTTATTACCATATTCTTTATGGAGTTACTTTTGCTTACAGAAAACCGAAGTAAGAAATGAGTGATGCATAAAGGATACATAAATAGTTTGTGCAAAATGTTATATAGTATCTTTGTGTAAAAAAATAAACAAAAATGGAAAATATAGTAAAAATAGAAAAGCAGTAAATACTTTCATGA
>CAZCKG010000057.1:9038-10410 GCA_964498825.1 uncultured Methanosarcinales archaeon | reverse complement strand
GCGCCAACAGGCCCCCAATATATAAGATTGAACTATATATTGGTTATAAACTATAAATTAAAATAGTATGCTTGTAAAGAGTAAGTCAACTTAACCAGTTAAAAGATTTCGGAAAAAACGGCAGGAAATATAAAAAGCCGGATCAGAATGTTATATTCAGGTATAATCAGCTCTCTGCGATAGAAGAAACTATTTAAAGCTATAGAGGAGACATGCAGACCTTAGTTATATGCATAGACAGGGATAATGACCTGGGGGAAAAAGCAAAACTGGGAACCCCAATAATAGGACGTGAAGCTAACGTTCAAGCTGCTGTCGCACTTGGAATCGCAGACCCAGAAGATTCGGATACCAATACAATTTTTGGTGGAATCAGGATTCTTGACGAGCTGCGGGCAAAGGGAACTGACGCTGAAATAATCTCTTTTGCAGGGGACAAAAATGTCGGAGTTATCTCTGATCAGAAAATTGCCGAACAGCTAGAGACTTTCCTCAAAATGAATGAAGTGCAGAGAGCAGTATTTGTCTCGGATGGAGCAGAAGACGAGACTCTTGTTCCTATAGTTCAGTCCCGCATGAAAATTGACTCTGTAAAAAGAATTGTCGTAATGCAGAGCGAAAATCTGGAAAGTACTTACTATATACTGAAACATGCCTTCAGCGATCCAAAAATATCTCAGACTTTTTTTGTGCCTTTGGGGCTTGCTTTTCTAATTTATGCGATATTTCTTCTGGCTCATTACCCTGAAGGTGCAGTTGTGGGAATTCTTGCAGCTGTCGGGCTTTACATGCTTTATCGAGGCTTTGGGCTCGATGATATTCTTGCCCTTGAAAGAGAACGGCTGTGGGACGCTTTCCTGGCACAGAGAATGATCTTCATCAGCTACACTGCTGCCCTGCTTACAAGTATTGTCGCCACTGCATACGGGGCAATGGAAGTATGGCAACTTTACTCCATAGAGGGAGTCTGGTATCATGGAGCCCTTACTTTAGTCGCCGTTTTCATCAATGCTTCTATCTGGTGGTATGTAGGAGCTTTACTACTTGTAAACTTCGGGAAAATATTCGATTTAAGAAGAGAAGGCAAACCAATATACAAAAATGTGTCAACCTCTCTATTTATCATCGCAACCGGATTACTCTTCTGGGGTGCAGGGACATATATTTTAGCATCATTTCCTGTTTCAGGCGGAGTCAACGACACAGTAGTTGCTCTTCAGTACTTCGTATATTCTACGATTGTTGCAATTCTTATTGCTCTTTCGGGCATAAAATATTCCGTATCAAGCCATATTTCTGAGAATGGAAAGAAAGAAAAAGAACGAAAACAAAGAAAAATCCTCTAAAAGATTAAAAGGCATTTCAAATTCAG
>CAZCKG010000057.1:0-8938 GCA_964498825.1 uncultured Methanosarcinales archaeon | reverse complement strand
AAAAACGCACGAAACTAAATATTAAAAACAAATCAACTTAAAAAAGCCCATTTATTGAATTTTTTTGTTTTCATTTTTGAAAAAAGGTCGGTTCAAATAGTTTAGAGAAATTCTTTTTGAATATAATTTTGTTTTTAAAACATTCTTTTTGAGTATGAAGATTAAATACATTACTTGAAATTGGAGAGAAATAACAATGAAACAAGCATCTGAAAATGCTGAAATTGCAGTGCTTGGAGGCGTAGGTTTCAATTCATACGGAGACTTTGAGAGCCTAGAAGTGCAGACTCCTTATGGAGAAGTTACAGCCTATCTTACAACCATAAAAGGAAAGAGAATTGCAGTTATTCCCAGGCATGCTGGAATAAATCATATCCCCCCTCACAAGATAAACTACAGATCAAATATCTGGGCTGTTCATTCCCTTGGAGCAAAGCGTGTAATCTCCACAAATTCCGTTGGGTCAATGAGAGGACATCCTGTGGGAAGTTTTGTTGTACTTGATGATTTCATAGATTTCACTCGAAGCAGGCCTTCAACTTTTTATGATGATATTACAGTTCACGTTGACGTTTCTGAGCCTTACTGCCCTGAAATCAGGGAGTCTCTTAAATGGGCCATGGAAAAGCAGGGAGTTTCTTACACTGAAGGAATCTATGCCTGTACTGAAGGTCCACGCTTTGAGACCAGGGCGGAAATACGCATGATGAGCCAGTTTGCTGATGTCGTCGGTATGACCGGTATCCCGGAAGTAACCCTTGCAAAAGAGCTTAGCCTTTGTTATGCCTCTCTAGCTATTGTTACAAACCAGGCCTGCGGGATGACTACTCAAAAATTAACTGCAGATGAAGTAACTGAAGTGGTGGGAAAAGCCCAGGAAGCCATTTCTGCAATCATTTCGAATGCAATTGAAAATATACAGAAGACTCGAAATTGCAGATGTAGATTTGCAAAGGAAGGAGCCTGTCTTTAAGAAATAATTTAAAAGAACTGAATGAAGTAATAATTCAATAAAGGGGAGCTATAAAGTTTTGTCTTAATATAACCCATTCCATATTCTCTTAAAGCTTATATCTCAGTCCTTCTGTTATTAGTTTTGCTGCTTTCAATTTGTTAGGAAGCTCTTAAAAGGAATTATGATTCTGCGTATATATAATTTGTAAGTAATAAATTATTTATATAATTGTTGTCATAAGAAGGTGTCTACAAACACTCAAGATAAGGAATTATTCCAGAATTACTCAAAGATTATCAAAACTCCTTTAAAGTCACTCAAAAATAATTCAAAAATCAAGTTTCGAAAGGAAGCTTACTTATACAATTCACATATCAGGATAAACAATGACACTCTGGGTCCTAGGCAACGCTGAAAAATCGAAGATAGTAATAATGGCTATAAAGGACCGGCTGAAACAACCTCTTTATGTGGCCGAACTTCAGTTGAAGGACAGTTACAAAGGACCACGTCCTCATAAAATCAGGCTTTTTAGCGGTAAGAATAGAGAGGAATTTATTCCTCCTCAGCAATTCATAGAGCTTTTACGCAGTGCAAATAGAATAATGCTTGCAGAAGGAGGGGACCCTGCAAATGAGGTTGCTTTTCTGGAAATGCTTAAAGGTTTTCAACTCGAGGCTGATAAAGTAAAAATATGTAAACACTGCTGGTTTAACAAACGTTTTAATTTTGTAAATAGTAAATCCATCAAGTTCCATAATGAACTCATCTGTGAGGAATGCGCAAAAGAAGAGCTTCTGCGTGCAGTTCGCTCAGCAGGCGTACAGTATGGTGAAAAATCAATTGACTTTCTGGAAAGGATCCTCTTCAAAACAAGAGATCTTGACAGGACTATAAGGATGCTGAGTCCTGAAAGACTGGACCCTGAGTTTACACGATATGATACAATCAGGACAAAACCTGTAGAAGCAACTGTCAGGATAAAGAATCTCCCTCTTGCAAAGAAGTTCAAGGATATGTTGCTCCAGAAATCCGAGACCCTTCTCCCTGTCCAGGCTCTGTCCATAGAAGCCGGGCTTCTGGAGGGAAGAAACCAGTTCATCGTCTCGGCAACTGCAACAGGAAAGACCCTGATAGGGGAAATGGCAGGAGTCCAGAACCTTCTGGACAAAAAAGGAAAAATGCTCTATCTTGTTCCCCTTGTTGCTCTTGCAAACCAGAAATACGACCAGTTTAAGGAACGCTATTCAAAGCTCGGGTTCACCACTTCTATAAAGATCGGGGCAATTCTCATAAAGACTTCTCAGCGCGTGAAAATGCATACCAGCCCCGGTGCAGATATAATCGTAGGAACTTATGAGGGCATAGACCATATGCTCCGCGCGGGAAATGCTGATTTTCTGGGCAAAATAGGGACTGTAGTTGTGGATGAAGTCCATATGCTCGAAGACCAGGAGAGAGGACACAGGCTGGATGGATTAATAGGAAGACTACGCTATGCAGCTCCTGAAGCTCAGTTCATCTATCTCTCTGCAACAGTTGCAAATCCTGCAGCTTATGCAAAGAAACTTGGAGCTCAACTCGTCCTCTACGAACACAGACCCGTGCCTATTGACAGGCATCTCCTTTTCTGCCAGGAAAATGAAAAGACAAAACTCATTACCCAGCTTGCAAAAGAAGAGTACGCAATGCTCTCTTCCAAAAAACACAGAGGGCAGACTATTATCTTTACGAATTCGCGTAGGAACTGCCACAAGCTTGCAGGATCCATTGGAATTCAGGCATCTCCTTACCATGCAGGCCTTTCCCAGTATGAAAGAAAGAAAATAGAAACTCTTTTTGCAAAGGGCCAGCTTCCGGTAGTAGTCACAACTGCCGCTCTTGCAGCTGGAGTAGATTTTCCTGCTTCCCAGGTAATATTTGAATCTCTGGCAATGGGAATAGACTGGATCTCGGTCCAGGATTTTTTGCAGATGAGCGGAAGGGCAGGGAGGCCGGACTACCACGATAGAGGAGTTGTGGTGCTTATGCCAGTCCCAGGGAAATCTTATTCAAGTTCCCAGTCCGATACCGAAGAAGAGGTTGCAATCAAACTGCTGCAGGGTGAAATGCTTACCGCAGGAGTCGAATACGGAGAAGCTGAACAGCTTGAAGAAGTGCTCGCGTCTATTGCTGTTACTTCTTCTGTGCAAGACCTAAGAAAGATTCACAATATGATGTTCGGAAGCTTTGACCTGGACAAATTGATCCTGCGCCTTCAAAGCTATCGTTTTGTGGAAAGGAAAGGAAATAAAATAGCACTTACCCGCTTTGGGAAGATTATTGCAGCCCATTTCCTGCCCGTGTCTAAGGCTTTCATGATTCGGGATGCGGTCATCGAAGAAAACGACCCTCTGAAAATTGTAACAAATCTGGAGTTTTTCGATGCTGCATATTTCAAATATGCAAATCAGATAGGAAGCACTCTGAATGTAAATATGCCTGCAAGGGTTTTTCAGGGAGCATCTCTTGATATAATCTTTGATGGGGAATCCCTTACTCATCTTGATGCAAAAATCCGGGAGCTTATGTTGAACTTTGCCTCGGACTTTTTGACCTGTGCATGCAAGGATTCGCCTTACTGCGGGTGTGCAGAACAGAAGTTTTCGGAAAAAATAATTAAATTGCGCACTGAAGATCTGGACCCGGCACAGATAGTGAAAAAACTTGAAGATAAATATGGAATTTCCGCATATCAGGGCGACATTTTCGGCTATCTTGACAACGCGGTGCGTAACCTTGATGCTGTAGAACTGATAGCAAGAGTACACTCAAAAAAGGAAGTAGCAGAAGAAACAAAGAAGCTCAAAAAGAAAGTTCAGGGCTGAAGATCAAAAATGAGATTAGTACGCATTAATTGAATGAGATCGGCAGTAGCTCTACTTCCTTTTGACATGCTGATACGTGAGGAAAGAGATCCTTTATGCCTTGCGAACGGCAGCCAATCCTTTCCAGTCTTCCATGTCGAGCTCCGGCTTTTCGGCTCGATATTTTATATATAATGCTATTCCTGCAGGATCTTCAAGAATATCGACTTTGATACCTTTCTCACGCAGCATTTGTTCACTTCCCGAAGCGTTAGTAACATCACCTACTACAACACGGTCGAATTGGCGCATATATATTAACGCGGCGCAAATATCACAGGGACTGAGAGTTGTGAAAATCGTGGTATTGCTGAAGTCTTGCCGTCCCGCATCACGTATGGCCGAAGTTTCGCCGTGGTTGTAAGGGTCGTTATCCTGCACAAGCATATTGTGCCCTTTGCCAACTATCCGACGAGTATCATTGTCGATAATAACGCCCCCGATTGGGCAACCGCCCTCATCATAGCTTTTTTGCGCAAGTAAAACTGCTATATGCATAATATTTCGGTCACTCAGTTTAAAGAAGAATTTATCTTCAACTATCATGGGAAGACTTTTCGTGGGCAAATGAGCGATAACGTTAAGTGCCTCTTCCGTAACAGGCGTGTCTTGTGTAATGAAGCGTTTCATAAACTCCATTTTCAAATCATTCTATTATTACTTTATATAATTTTTTGAGTCATGTTATGAAAGTTAAACATTTTGAATAATAATTGATTCTGTACCTTATATTGGAAAAATCTTGAACTGACTTTCAAACTGGAGATTTATTCTTTTTTCGACAACTAAAGTACTTAGTTGATACTTAAAAAAGTACATTGGATTTATATTTATATCGCAGTTAAAGTTGCAAAAGGCTGTAAATTTTATTGGAGAGACTTGACTCTTTTCGTCCGGTGATATTTTGAAATTCTGCTTTTACGCCGAATGAACTCACTTTCCGCAGATGTCCTTCAATTTTTCACAATTTTTCTTGCTATCGTTTTTGCTGAAAAACACCCAGGTTACTCAAACATGTATTTTTGGAATTTCCCGAAATTTTCGGCCTTTTGCCTTCATTGAAATACTTTTTATTCCCATTTCTGAAGCTTCAACTGAGACAATTATTGCAAATTTTCGAATAATTCCCCAAAAACGATAACAGGAAAAATGTTATTTTTTTGCAGACATCTGCGGAAGGTCGGAATGAAGCTCCCAAATGGAAATTATCTCCGACAAATTAAATGTTTTTGATTAGAAATCTTGCAGGCAAATCCTTACGAAGAGAGGTATTCCGCCCCTCAGAAAGCAGCTACAAGCTATTCTGAATGAAAAAATAAAGAAATAAAGAAATAAAAAAAAGGATAGTAATTGTTAAATAATAATAAATATCATTTAGTAATGAATATCATACATTTCAACTAAACCTGCTTTCAAAAGTAATTTGTGTTGATAACAATGGAGACCACAGAGAAAGCTGACATGAAATATACGAATCAAAGAGTCGAAATACTTGCTTTCGTGCGCGAACATGACGGTCATCCTACTGTAGACGAAGTTTATGATGGGGTAAGAAAGAAACTGACGCGTATAAGCAAGGCTACCGTATATAAAAATCTCAAATTCCTTACGGAGAAAGGGTTACTGGAGGAGGTGAATGTAAAAGGGGTCTCGAGATTTGAGGCGAATTTCATTCCACATCATCATCTAATCTGCAGGGAGTGTGGAAGTATGGAGGATTTTAATTCAGAACAATTGCTTGATTATTCAATGAAGATTGCTGAGGAAATAGAAGGATTTACTATTGTTTCAACGAGCACTAACTTCTATGGCATATGTGAGAAGTGTAAAGAGGAAAATTAACTTGAGCAGAGCATCACGAGGGAATTCATGAGAAAGTGCGCTCTCCAGGTGTACAATGGTATATCCTTCAGATGGTCAAGGATAAAGATCCGGTGACATACAACATTGTGTTTCACGATGATGAAATTGAGCATGAAGATAATCTGCAAGCCGTGACAGAAGATATCGACTTGCTTCAGCGAAAAAAAACGAGGGATGATGAATGGTTGAATTGATTTTATTAAGCCGGCTTCAGTTTGCTATAACAGTTGCGTTTCATTTCCTATTCGTCCCACTAACACTTGGACTCGCACTGTTAGTGGCATGCATGGAAACTGTATACTACAGGAACAAAGATGAAACCTGGCGAAAGATGGCCGATTTCTGGGGCAGGATATTCAAGATAAATTTTGCAATAGGTTTGGTAACAGGTCTTGCAATGACTTTCCAGTTCGGTACTAACTGGGGTGCCTATGCGGAATTCATGGGAGATGTCTTTGGACCACCTCTAGCGGTGGAAGCATTATTGGCTTTCTTCCTTGAAGGTACTTTCTTTGGTGCATGGATATTCCTGGACCGCAGCCGCCAGAAACTAAAAACATTTTCTATGTGGATGGTCGCTCTGGGTACTAACATATCCTCATTATGGATTATCACTGCTAATGGTTTTATGCAGAATCCAGTCGGCTATGAGATGGCTGCTGATGGAGGCAAGGTAATTATGACAGATTTCTTTGCTTTACTTACAAACAGCTATGTATGGTACATGCTTGTACATACTCTGCTTTCAGCTTACCTGTTGACTGCATTTCTGATTATGGGAATCTGTGCATATCATTTCCTTAAAAGGAACAACAATGAAGTGTTCAGGAAATCTTTTGGCATAGCAGTTGCCATAGCACTCGCTACTGCAGTCCTGCTTCCAGCTCTTGGTCACGGTTATGCACAATATGTTGTTGAGCTTCAGCCCGCTAAAGGAGCAGCAATGGATGCGATATGGGAAACAGGTTCCTCGGTGCCCATGTATCTGATACAGGTACCTGATTCAGGAACTGGTTCCAACAATGTTCAGTTGCTGGGAATTCCAGGTCTTGCAAGTTTCCTGTATACAGGAAGTTTCAGCGGAAAGATAACAGGACTTAACCAGCTACCTAAGGATGAATTACCACCTGTAGGAATGGTATTCTGGAGCTTCAGGCTGATGACAATTCTTGGATCCCTGTTCATCTTAGAGGCTATTTTAGGCCTGTATCTCCAGAAGTCAGGCAAGCTGTACACGTCAGATAAGTATCTGAAGCTGCTGATGTGGTCGATTCCTCTTCCATATATTGCCATCACCGCTGGCTGGATTGTAGCTGAGGTAGGAAGGCAGCCATGGCTGGTCTATGGTCTGCTAAAGACGGCTAATGGCATATCATCGGTTTCCACATCAGATGTGTTGTTTAGTGTTGTCCTTATCAGCGCATTCTATCTGATCCTGATGATCTTTGAGATGTACCTCATAAAGAAAACCGTAGTCAATGCGACAGGAGTTGAGTAAAGATGTTCGATTTCCTTACTCATGATATGCTTGCTGTTATCTGGTTCTTCCTGTGGTGTGTAATATGGGGAGTTTACTTTATTGTAGACTCATTTTCCCTTGGAGCAGGTCTTCTGGCACCCTTTATTGCCACAGATAAGGTGCAGAGGATACAGATCCAGAGATCTGTGGGTCCTTTCTGGGGTGGTAATGAAGTATGGCTAATCCTTGCTGCAGGTGGAACGTTTGCTGCATTCCCTCTGGTATTCTCGAAGATGTTTACTTTCCTGTATCTTCCTATGATGTTGTTGCTCATCGGTCTGATCGTAAGAGGCATTTCAGTGGAATATCTTCACAAGGATGATAATTCCCGGATACAGAAGGCCCTCACGTGGGGATGGTTCGCCGGAAGCCTGTTGATCTCTTTGGTCCTTGGAGTTGCATTTGCAAACTTCTTCAAGGGACTTGAAATCGCTTCAGGAGAAGTCTATAAAGGTACCCTTCTTGGACTTTTCAGCCCTTATGCGTTGATAGGCGGTGTCTTGTTCGTGCTTATGAGTGTTACTTCAGGTGCCCTCTGGATCAGTGTCAAGACTGAAGGTGCCATAGCTGAAAAAGCAGGTGACCTGGCAAAGAAAATCACGCTTATTGTACTTGTCCTTGCTCTGGTCTATCTGGCATATTCCTTTGTGGGTATAGAAGGTTTTACAACTAATTATTCAGCCATGCCAACTCTGTATTTATTGCCAGTTCTTACGGTAGCGGCATCTGTCCTCGCTGTGTTCTTTGCAAATAAGGAAAAGGTTTTTCTGGCTTTTTGCAGCAATCTCTTGGCGCTTCTTTTTGTTGTTCAAAGCGGGCTTGCCAGTATATATCCTTACATGCTTAAGTCCTCTGTTTCTCTTGAATACGGAATAGATATCTTTGAGGCAGCATCAAGTCACATGACCTTGAGCATTATGTTGGGAGGAGCATTGGTATTCGTACCCATAGTAATCATCTACCAGCTGTGGGTATATACTCTGTTCAAAGGAAAGATAAAAGAAACAGAACAGGTCGATTACTGACCTGTTTTCTCTTATTTTTCAGCTCCTTTGTCAGTTATATTGTATAGAAGACAGCAAAAATAACAGGATTTGCAAAAAGGTTTCATCTACATTTATTTAGACACATTGCAGCGGCAAGGCTTGTAGATCGTGGTTTTAAGTAGCCAAGAGTAAGAACATGCTTGGATAGATACAAAAGATGTGCATGATATTCTTTGAATAACAGGCACAAATAAATAGAAGAATGGAATAGGAATTCCAGAAATAGAATTAGCAAGTTCTGAATCACTCGGACTGAGTTTAGTAAACACTCTTATTGACCTGCTGGATGGAAAAATAGAGCTTATACGAGCACATGGTATGGAATTAGAATTACTTTAAATGTAACGGAAAGATCACAATGCTCAGGAAGATTGAGTAGAAAAAACATACATTACAAAAACTGAATACCTCATAGGAGCTAAATTTGAGAAAATATTAGAAATTTGATTTTTAGTTTACAGCAAACCAACTACATTAATATGGAAAATCAAAAATAATGTAACAATCCTGGTAAGAAAAGCCTTTCGGAAATCTTTTGAAGTGATCCATAGGGCCTGGTCCATTTTATGTGATTTAGTACTGTACTCGGTCAAATTTCTACTTATTTAAGTTATTACTCAGTTAAGTTACCTTAGTAAGTTTCTACTTA
>CAZCKG010000056.1:0-10502 GCA_964498825.1 uncultured Methanosarcinales archaeon | reverse complement strand
AATTAAAATTTACAAAAATTCGAGACAAAGAGATACGTAGTACTCTCTTGCAATCCTTTTGAGCCAGTCAGGTACCAGACAATACCTGTCAACTACAAGTTCATTCAGGTAGTATAAGGACTCTTCGGTTCTGCAGTCACAAAGTCTTTTTACAGCAGTCCTCCGGCCCCAGGCGGATCTTTCGTTGTCAAGAGCTTCAAGATAAAGCTGGTATTCTTTACTATCCTCCATTACATTATAAACATCTATCAATCAATATAACTATTTGTATTGGCGCCAAAAATTAAAATTTATGTAATTATATTTGTTAAAATATAATTACAGTAACTTCCTTCAGGTATTAGAAAAAGAGAATTGCATAGTTAAATACGTAACACTACATAGTTAGATACGTAACAATAGATTGTGACGCTGGCAAACATACAAAGAAATAGTTGAATTTTAATCACAAAGAGCAAAAAATAAGAAAACGAAATTCTCAACAGTGATCAGTTATTGAGAATTTCTGCACAAGGTTGTGTGTTCGCTATGCTGAAGTATATAATCATGAGTAAAAAACGATATATAATTACCGGGAATTAATTTTTAATTATGGTATGCTATTGATTGACGTTGAAATATTCAATAGAAGCGGTTATTTCAATTCTATTGTATGGGTTTTCCAGAGGAAGTTTTGTAGATTACCGATGCATTCATTTTGAACTGATAGCCTTAACGGGATCCAGTTTAGCTGCCTGCTGGGCAGGATAAATTCCAGCAATCAGGTTAAGCAAAAAAACGGAGATAATAATAAGAAGGATATCCCCTAAGCGGACTATAATTGGAATAGTTGTAAGACCTCCATAAAGTTCGGATGAGGCGCCTGGAATTTCGTACTGGCCTATTGCCATTGATACTGCAACTCCTGTTAAAGTACCTGCAAGAGCACCAAGTAAACCTAGAATGCCGCTTTGAAGCACAAAGATTGTTCGGATACCCGAAACCGTAGCACCCATTGCGCGGAGCATGCCTATCTGGCTTGTTGCACCGATAACCGAAAGGTTGAGGGTGCTAACTACTCCAAAAGAAGCAATAACTACAATCAGGCCAAGAACGATGTTGTTTGAGGTGCTTTCGATTGCAATGGTACGAAGGATTGCAGGATTTGCTTCTGTCCAGCCTTTTGATTTATAACCTGCTTTTCCGATTTCAGCAGCGATCTCTCTATCCCTATTAAAATCTTCAAGCTTAATAGAAATTCCATTAACTACATCAGATACATCATAGAATTCCTGGGCAGTATCCAGGGATGTGTAAGTAAGGGACTCGTCCAGAGGGGAGCCAGTGTGAAAGATTCCAACAACTCTGAGAGAAATAGATTTTGCATTGGGAAAAGACACTTCCACAGAGTCTCCCAGATTAATCTCGAGTTTATCTGCGAGTTTCGAGCCAACTACAACAGTGTTTCTGGAGAACTCAAGTTCCCTGAAATCTCCCTCCACAATATCGGCTTCAATAGAGCTAATCTTATTTTCCTGTAAAGGAATTACGCCTTTCAACTCAGCATTGCGGGAGTTCGCTTTAAACCTGAAGGAAGCTTTTCCTGTAAGGAACGGAGAAACAGAAGTAATACCCTCAATTTTACTGATATCCTTAATAAGGGTTCTGTAAAGATAAATATAATCTTCGCCTTCCTCAGGAGATACCGAAACATGAGGAAGTTTATTTACTGTAGTGTTATAAAGCTCGTCGGTAAATCCAACCATAAGAGCCTGAGAAACCGTAAGCACCATTACTGCAAGGGCTATTGCTCCCACTGAGAGAAAGGTCTGGAACTTTCTTGCCCGAATCTGCCTGAGAGAAATAAAGAGTTCATAGCGCATGGGATTCACAGTCCTGTTTTTAAGCTCTTACGGGTTCCTGAAATTCATATTCTGCAGCCGAGAATTAATGCATCTGCCAAATATATTAAGGCTCATAATTGGTTTTAACTTTGCTTTCTTAAAAGGCTAAAAACAGCGATAAATCCTGAAATCCAGGCCACCGCAGAAAAGCCGGGTATTCCTTCTTTACTTGAAGTCTCATTTTTTGAAGTAGAATTGTTTACCGAGTTAATATTGGAAACCTGGGAGAGATCGGACTCGAAGATAGTTTCCCTGCGCTCAACAAGATCCCCGTCATTCCCAAAAAGCTCGATCTCAAGTCTGTAGATTCCTTCTGGAAGTCTCTGTCCCCAGGCAACTTCAACGGTCTCGTCATCATTATTCAGCAGCACTGGAACTCTTCCCTGCACAGATTCTACCATTATGGGATTTCCTTTTTCGGAATTGTTATCCAGATCGTATACGGAAAAGATAAGGTTTCCTTCAAAAGGCACCTGCGAACGTCCGAAAACAGTTGCACTTGCTCCTGTTTCATCCTTAAAGAGATCTGTGATCTCGGCATCATCTCTAGCAGTGAAGTTTTGGGTTGAGGCTATGATCTTTTTCTCAGGGGAATAAACCTGAATCTTTACTCTACCCACATACTCTTTATTATTTTCAAGAAGAGTTCCCCAGGCTGCGGAAAAAACATCCGGGCCACTGGTAAGGGATAGATTTTCAGCTTTTGCTACATAAGTGACATTAGAGTTATCCACAAGCATGTACTCAATATCAAAAAGTGAGGCTTCTTTGGGAGATAGGGCAATATTAATTCCCTGAGAATTGGAAACTATGTCATTAACTTGAAGTCTGGAAGCAGAATTGCTAGCATAAGCAAAATCGTATTTCTCTTCTGAAAGGATCTCTTCATCTGCAAGAAGGCGGGCTCTGATTGTATAAGCTCCACGTTCAGGATTTTCGATATTCCAGAAACCAACTTTGGTTAATCTCGTATTAGTTGATAAACTGCCTACCGAAAATACCTGTTTTTCAAGGGTTTCCCTATTCATCCCTCCGGGCCTGACAAGAAATACTTCAAGACTCAGGTTCTCTTCTGGCTGATTCGAATAAAGAGTAACGTCAAAGGATGTAAGGTCGCTATAAAGTTCGGTTATCTGAACTGTACCTGTTTCTCGGGCAGGAAAACTATCTGCTGCAGAGGCTGGAAAGACAGATATAAGGCAAAAAATTAGTAGGAAAAGTACGGCTTTCATTGTCTTTTTTCCCCGGTTAGATAGCAAAAAGATTGTTTTGATCTTATTTAAAAGAAATGCAACCTGATAAAAGCTTAGTTTTTCGGAATGTATGAAAGAAGTAAAAAGACATAATTTGACAGAAAAGGAATAATTGACAGAATTAGAAGTGAAAATGAAAGCGTAGAACGAAAAAAATGTTGAGAAAAGTAAAGCAAAAGTTAAGGAAAATTAAAATACTGAAAATGATGAATTTATTTAAGCAAATAAACAAAACCTGCAATGAATCCGAAAGTATTTATTCTATAGTTGAAGTATAAGAAGATAAATATTAAAATTAAACAAGTTTACTTGATTTATGTCCTGTGGAAGAAAATCTCATAGTTAATTTATAAAAAATATAAAAAATAAGTTTTCGAGCAGAAGTTGTGGTAAAAATGGAAAAGAAAAGCGTCTTGATCCTGGGAACTGCCTCCCACGTTGGAAAAAGTTCAGTAGTAGCTGCCATATGCAGGATCCTGTCGAGAAAATACAGGGTCGCCCCCTTCAAAGCTCAGAATATGAGCCTGAACTCCTGGATTACGAAAGATGGGAAGGAAATCGGAATTGCCCAGGCAATTCAGGCAAAAGCCGCAGGCACGGAGCCTACTGCCGATATGAATCCTGTTCTCCTGAAGCCAAAAGGGGACTGTGTTTCCCAGGTAATTCTGCTCGGGGAACCTTATGCAGACAAAAGTGCAGGCCAGTACTATGATTCCATTGAAGAGATGAACGCAGTTCTGGAAGGAGCTCTGGAAAGGTTATCTAAAGAACATGACATAATTGTAATGGAAGGAGCAGGTGGCGCTGCTGAAATTAATCTATACGAAAGAGATATTGTAAACGTCGGCACTGCGAGGCTTACACAGGCTCCAATAATTCTTGTTGGGGATATAGAAAGGGGAGGCGTTTTTGCAAGCCTTTACGGCACAGTTGAGCTTCTTCCCGAGGATGTGCGGAAAAACGTCAAAGGATTTATCATCAATAAGTTCAGGGGAGACCTGGAAATCCTGAAGCCGGGCCTTAAACAGCTTGAAGACAAAACCGGAATTCCAGTGCTTGGGGTTCTTCCTTATTTTAAGCTCCACATTCCATCAGAAGATTCGGTCTCTCTTGGAGATAAAGAAGACAGGGGAAATGAAAAAAGTATAGAAATAGCTGTCATTCGCCTGCCCAGAATCTCTAACTTCACAGACTTCGAGCCGCTTGAAGGACTTGCCAAAATCCGTTACGTAGATATTACTGAAGATCTTGGAAACCCGGATGCGATCATGATCCCCGGAACGAAAAATACGGTCAATGACCTGCTGGATCTTAAGGCAAGCGGCATGGACAAGAAAATCCAGGCGTTTAAAGGAAAAATTCCTATTTTTGGAATCTGTGGCGGCTATCAGATGCTGGGTAAAACTATTTTCGACTCAGGAATTGAAAACGGGATAGAAGCAGAATTTGCAGGTCTTGGACTTCTGGATGTAGGGACAAAGTTCGGGGCATACGAAAAGAAAACTATCCAGGTCACGAAAAAAGTAAACGCTTGCGGCCCGATTCTGGCTCCCATAGACGGGGAAGAGATTAAAGGATATGAAATCCATATGGGTGTGACGGATTCCAAGCGCAGTGTATTCGGGGACGACGGCGCAATTGACGAAGAAGGCCTAGTCATTGGCACTTATCTGCATGGGCTTTTTGATAACAGGAGCATAAGAGACTCCCTTATGCAGTACCTCTACAGGAAAAAAGGGATTGAATACGTGCCTGAAGAAGTTATGGCCGAAAATGACGCCTATGAAGAGCTCGCAAACGTGGTTGAACAGAACCTTGATATGAAGAAAATCTATGAAATAGTAGGAATCTGAAAAATACAGACATTAGAATTTCAAAAATACGCTAAAATATTCAAAAAATACAAAGTCGGAACGTATAAAAAACATCAGATATTCAGGAACTCCCGAACTGGATACCTGAGAAAAATCCTTTTTTGAAAAAATATGTTGAGTGGTTTTTGGGAAGGATAGAGTAGTCGGAACTAAAAAATCTATATTATGGGAGTAAAGTACACTTTTCGCGGAGGGTATTGATTATCTCCAAAATCCACTCAATACAAAATAATTTACTGCTAACTATTTATGAATTATGAAATTTATCTTAATTTTGAACAGGATTCTGGTTTTGAAGACAAGAATAGATAATAAAGGAAAAGACCTGTTTTCTGACGAAATTATTTTACTCTTGTCTGAACAAAAATTCAATGGAACAGAGTCCATTAAGATAAGAACTGCATTAGAAAAAAGGATTAAGTGGAGGAAATCCTGTTTATGAAAAAGGGGAATGTTGAGCGGCTTTGAGGGGAGAATATGGGGGATATTTTGGAACGAGGATTTATACTATGGGGGGAAAGTATATTTGTTCTGGGAGGGGTGATGCCTCCAAAAAAGTTAGCCGCTCAACTGTTTTATAGTTCTGTTACTAAGTATTTATAGGTTATGAATTTGTTCTCCTTATCTAAGTTACCTAAAGTTCAAGTTGAAAAACAATCCCAACTGACCTTTTAGAGCGCTCTAATTTTTAAGAATGTTGATTTAAAGACTTTAATGTAAGTAAAATTAAAAGTTAACAAAAGAAAGAAGGTAAGCAGAAGAAGGTTAGTAGAAAAGTTAACATAAGAAAACGAAGTGAAAAAACAGAATAATATTAGTGAAAAAGTAAATAGTGAAAAAGTAAACGGACTAAAATTAATGAAAGAAAAAAGAATCAAGAAATAATAAAAATTTAAGGTTGACTTAGAGATAAAATATGTTTTAAAATATCCGGACCTGCCTGCCAAGTCCCTTATCAACGGCCCTCTCATAAACCAGATGTGCACTTGCAACGTCCTGAATAGCCAGACCAGTGGAATCAAAGATCGTAATTTCCTCTTCACTTGTCCTGCCGGGTTTCAGGCCAGTAATTACTTCTCCAAGCTGAGCATGGATATCATTTTCCGATATATAATGCTTGGAAAGAGGAACATTTACTTCTCCCGAATGAAGAGCCTGAACAATATCATCGACAACAATCTTGGAGCGGATGAGAAGTTCAGGATCAAGTTCTTCTTTTCCCACCGCATCGGCTCCTATTGCATTAATGTGAGTACCTTCTTTAATCCACTGAACCTTTACAATCGGCTTGCGAGCGGGAGTGGTTGTTACAAGAATATCACAATCACAGACCTCCTCAACTTTGTCTTTTGATTGGATTTCGCAGGGTGTGATATCTGCCATTTCCTGAATAAACTGATTAGAGCTTGCTTTCGTCCTGGAAGTGATTTTTACAAGTTCAGGCTCAAAAACCTCGCAGAGAGCTGCAAGCTGAGTCTTTGCTTGATTTCCAGTTCCAACCATACCGATAATTTTTGAATCCTTTCTTGCAAGGTATTTTGCGGCAATTCCTCCTGCAGCTCCTGTCCGGATATCGGTAAGATAAGTTCCGTCCATAATTGCCACAGGTGCACCTGTTTCAGGAGAAATAAGAACAATTAATGCCATTACAGTAGGAAGACCGCGAGACGGGTTTCCGGGGTGGACATTTACAATTTTCACTCCAGTGATATCCTCTTCTTCAAGATATGCAGGCATTGTTCTGAGGTCTCCATTATAAGAAGTATAGTAAAGATAAGATTTGGGAGGCATCTGAACCTTGCCAAGTCCATGCTGCCTGAAAGCGCTCTCAACAACCTGCATATCAGAATGCATATCCATAACAGATTTTACTTCTTCCTGAGTCAACCACAATACTTCCATAACATAAACCTCCAGCCTGAGCCATAATGGCTTGTAGCTGAGAACCTACCTTAAATTTGAACAAAACCGAGTAAGAACTGCTAGAATCAAGTAGACTGCCAGCAGTCACATGTTACCATTTTTAATTGCTTAAATACGTATATAACATATCCCTTCACTCATTTAAAGAACTTCCTTCTTAAAAGGAGAGACTTATGTATGATAGACCCACATGAAAGTTCCGCTAATCCTTCCAGCTTTGATCTGAAAGATAAATTGCTAAAGCCTGCCAGGGATATAAGGAGCATACTCCGCTGGGGATATCCAAAATTTGCAACCATCCGCTTCGTGGCTGACCATGCCCAGCTCAGTGCAGAAGAGCGACATATCCTAACAAGGATAATCATGCCTCCTGATAAAGTAGTTTCCAGGATCAGAAAAAAAGTAACCTGCGCAGGCATTAAGGATAGAGACATTTTTCTTGACGGGTACAATGTTCTTCTTAGTGTGGATAGTATTTTAAAAAAAGAACCCATGTGGTTCTGTGATGACGGGTATATAAGAGATACTCGTTATTATTTCAGCAAAGCAAAACAGGCTGAAGACATTGAGGAAGCTCTGGATTCAGTTCTTAGTTTTCTTTCTGAATCTCACCCTAAATCAGTTACTTTTCTCCTCGATGCTCAGATAAGCAGAAGTGGAGAACTTACAGGATTTATCCGCCGAAAAATGAAAGAAAAAGGAATCTCAGGCGAAGCCAGAACTTCAAAAACCGCTGATTTTGATCTGAAAACAGCCGGTAAAAATCCTGATAATAACCTGATTGTGGCAAGTTCCGATGGAATAGTAATCGATTCGGTTCTGCATGTGCTGGATATTCCTGCCTGCTTGATGGAAAAAATGGGAATTGAGCCTGTAAGGCTTTACTGATAAGATATTATTGATCTTTCAGGCTCGCCGTTTAAAGAACTCAGCTTGCCTGTAGATCTCTTCGGCTCGTGCGTATTGCCCTTTTTCTTTTAATAAATCCCCGTACTCGCAGAGGGTTCCGAAATGTCCAGGGTCAAGTTCAAGGGCTTTTTTGTACTGGATCTCGGCTTCGTACCTGTGCCCAAACCTGGCAAGCAATCTGGCATACTCACAGTGAGCTTCTATATCGCCAGGGTTAAGCCTAAGAGCATACTTGAAGTGTACGCCGGCTCCGTAAACAATCCCGTGCTCTGCAAGCAGGCGGGCATAAAACAGATGAGGTTTTGGATTCTCAGGTTCTGCTTTGAGAGCTACGATGTAATATCTTTCAGCCTCATAGGGTTCTCCTTTTTCTTCCAGAAGACGAGCATATTGGAAATTAGATTCGACATGCTTAGGGTCAAGTTCAAGAGCCTGGACGAAGTGATAATTAGCTCCGGTTTTTTCCCCTTTTTTGGAAAGAAGAATCCCATACCTGCAGTGAGCTTCCACATTTTTTGAATCAAAGATCAGAGCTTTCCTATACATTTCTTCGGCTTCGTCAACTCTTCTAAGACCGAAAAGCAGGCATCCGTAACTGCAGAGAGTCTCAACATGGTAAGGATTAAGTTCCAGGGCCTTCCCAAATTGAATCCTTGAAGAATCCAGCTTCCCCATTCTGGCAAGGGCAACTCCGTATCCTGAAAGGGCTTCGATATTTTTCGGGTTTCTCGCCAGCGCCTCTTCAAATCTCCTGCAGGCCACTTCTTCAAGCCCAAGCAAAGAGGCTGTTTTACCTGCTTCTATAAGGAACTCTTCTTTTGTTTCTCCTGAAAATAGAGAAGCACAGGTCCGGGAAATTACATATTTTTCCCTGTACATCTTTTCTTTGTCAAAAATATGGAGTATTTTCAGAAGAATCTCTCTGGAAAGCGAGTGTTCTTTTGAATAAGAGACGGCAAACTCAGTGACCTCATCAAGGTCACAATTATCAGCTGCAACCTGTTCGATTATGCTAAAAACAAGCTTGTCTACGGCATCAATCTCCATGTATAAAACCTCCTGAAATTTGCCTTTAAGATGAATCTGCTCTCCCGGATATAAATAATTAGCCGTACTAAATTAGTTGAATAAATTCAAAAAGAGATCTATTACTAAACAATAGTAATTTCATAAAAATTTGCAACATATCGATTCTCGAAACTAAACCCCTGGTTACTGTGTATTTCAAGCTCTATTGATGAACTACTCCCCTGTACATTTCTTTAATTTTCACTCAGTTATACTCTATCCACACGTTAGATCTATCCATATTATCAAAAAGACGTATCCAAGATTAGACTCTATCTACATGTAAACTATATCTTGTTTCCACATCATACATACCTTTAAGTTCATCTTCAGTTAAAACTCCTTTTTCTATAAGTTTACTCAGCATTTTCCTGTCAATTGATTCGACCATATCCCAGAGTTCTCTTTTCATAAGATAGGCTTTTAATCTGTGAATACGCCAGAGCTTCCATTCCGTCTTCCGCTTTCTGAGTTCAACGTTTCCTACTCTAAGTACATCAATACCTTTTTCCGTGAAAGCATTCAGTATGCTAGTTCTCAACTGCTCTCGCCGCTTTTCCAGAACAGATATTGCAGAAACAAGCTCATCATATTCAATCACGACATCGGTCAGATCCATATCCTCAGGATCATGTTCGTTGATATCAAGTTCCACTTTTTCACACTTCCGCTAAATTGTTGAATTACAGTTCCATTTGCTTTTATTTCCGGATTTTAATTATTCAATACTTGATTTAAACGTTCACACTATATTTCTGCATCAAAACTTAAAAACCTATAAAGATATAAAATCTGGTTTAAGTGCGGAGTAAAATAGTATATAACAGAGTATCGAGTGCGTCACAATGTTTTTTTATCCGAACTGCTCTTTCTGCATTGACTTCAGAAAGGCTTATCACATAAAATTCCCTCTTAATAAAAGAAGTTTTATATATCGGCTTGCGTAGTCGAATTTAAAGAGGTGGCTTCGTGGGATTAAAAAGGGAAGAAGTAGGAGAAGAAGAGAAATCTAAGAAAACTACTGCAAAAGAAGAATTGCTATTCCTTCTTCCTAAAATAGATATTATTTTAGAGTCAGAGCCTCCGGTGCTTCGAATTGATATTGAGCCTATTATGATTGTCGGAGATATTCACGGAGATTTGCAGACCCTTGAGTTTGTAATAAGAATGAGAGAGGAAATGAGCTGTAAGAACATTCTCTTTCTGGGAGATTATGTAGATAGGGGACTGGAGGGAACTGAAGTCCTTTTGAGGCTTTTCCAACTAAAAATTGAGGATCCTGAAAATATTTTCCTGCTTAGAGGGAACCATGAAAGTGCAGATATGAATATCTACTACGGTTTTTTTGAGGAAATAAGCTACGATGAGAGTTTTCTCACAAGGATCAGCCTGACATACGAGAAGATGCCAGTAGCTGCAGTACTTTCAGGGCATACTTTCTGTGTGCATGGAGGAATTAACGGAGTAGTGAGGATTGACTCCATCAGAAAGGAAGAATCTTTTCCGTATTTGTGGAATGACCCCTCAAAACATCCTGGACTTACCAACTCCATTAGGGGCTCCACAGTAAAGGAGTTTGGGCCTGATATTGT
>CAZCKG010000055.1:6973-10599 GCA_964498825.1 uncultured Methanosarcinales archaeon | reverse complement strand
TATTCTGCTATTTAGTGATAAGTATGAAGGTTAAAATTCTTTTCCTGAATGAAGGTTAAAATTCTTTTCCTGAATGAAGGTTAAAATTCTTTTCCTGAATGAAGGCTTACAATGTTTATTTAAAGCGTTGTAGGTGAGAAAAGCGTTGTAGGTGGGAGAGTCAGAGAAATTAAATTCTGAGGAATGCCGAAGAATTCAAAATAATTCTTCGACTTTCCTTCATTTTAACAATAGGAGCTCCTCTTATTTATTATAAGTCTACTAAGGCTTTTATTCTGTTACGTTTCCATCTATTCAGTTCCAGTCTATTCAGTTCCAGTCTGTTACAGCTCCAGTTTCATTAAATCCTCAGCAAGAATAACTTCTCCAGAATAGCCTTGCAGGCGTTGTATTGTCTCTCTCTCATGTCCTCGCATGTCCGGATAGAAGTGCGTGAGGCAGATGCTTCCTATTTCGTCGTTATATTCTTCCAGCAGTTCGGCAAGTGTACTTGGAGTCGTGTGGTTTGTGACTTTTATACTCGCAGGAAAGGAACATTCGTGAATCAGAAGATCGGATTCTGCTGCAAGATCCATTATATTCCTGCTTGGCTCGGTGTCTCCTGAATAAACAAATTCTCCATCTTCTGCGGTCACGCGATAAGCAAGAGTGGGAACGCTGTGTGCCGCAGCTGTGCAGGTAATTTCGCAGTCGAAGCCTTCAGGAGTAAAATCCTTTCCAGGCAGGAGCTCGACAACATCCACATCTACTTCATCCGAAATATATTCATATGCGTCAACCACTTTTGAAAACCAATCATCTGTCCCCTCAGGTCCATAGATTTTCATATAAGTATTTCCGCGGAGCCAGTTTGCTTTTATGAGGGGAAGCACGTCAGCCACATGATCAAGATGAAGGTGTGAGAGTAAAATAGTGTCTACCTCAGTATGTGAAACTTCAGCTTCAGGAAACCTGCTCAACACGCCGCTTCCACAATCAATAAGTAATGGCTTTTCCTCAAGCCTCACAAGCACTCCGGACTGTACTCGACCCTTCTGAGGGATCGCAACTCCAGTGCCAAGAAATGTAATTTCCATAAGGTAAAGAATAAACTTTAAATAATTTAACTTTATTTAAAGCATGTCTTCATAACAACTCTTTAGGGCTCAAGAACAAATTTGTTTTTATCTCAAGCGCGAGGGTTGCCCAGCCCGGTCAAAGGCGACGGACTTAAGATCCGTTTACGAAGGTATTCGTGGGTTCGAATCCCACCCCTCGCACTGTTTTTTCGGGATATATACAGAGTCAAAAAAGTGTACGCTGTTTTGTGGAGTTTATGCAAAACTTCTTTTTCAAAAGTGCGCTAGTTAAAAACCAATCTTTCCTTTTCATAAGTTAACCAGTTAAAAAGTAGTTTTTTTTTAGATTTACCTTTTAACCAAAATTAAGTTCTTGTTTAGAAAGTTGCCCTAATCAAAAATTGCTCAATTTCAATAATATCTATTTAATAAAAGTAGTTGGACTTTTTGCTCGCTAGTGTAAATTTTATGCAGATGTCTCTTTAGGAAGTGGCCTTGCTAAAAAAACATGTTTTTTCTTTTTTGGAGGTTGTCTCAAGGAAACAATTATCTGTTTCTGTAGTGTCTTAACTAAAAACAGATAAAAAATTTAAATTTATTGAAATAGCTTTGTTGAACATTTTTGTAAGTTGATCTATCCAAGAATTATCTTTTAATTAAATATTATAACAAATTTTTTATTTTATGTAATTTGATATATTTTTGTAAAATTTAGGTAAATTTCGAAAGTTTTAAAACTAGTTATGTAAATTATAATTTGAATAGATAAAAAGGTTTAAGCATGATTAACTTTAATGCCACACCTTCTCTTCTGGGTTATGAATATCAAAAAATGTGTGCACTAAAACTATTAGTTGACTCGATTGAAACTAGAGAAATCTCTCTTACTTTAGAGAAAATTGATGATATATTCATTGAAGGTCTAGACAAAAATATTTCAGTTCAAACAAAACATAGTGGAATCCAAAATAAAAATTTAACAGAACGCTCAAGTGACTTTTGGAAAACAATGAGAGTATGGTCTACACAGGTTAAAAATGGCGTTATAAAATCAGATGAGTGCTTTTTTGTTCTTATTACAACAGCCGATTTAGGATTGGGGTCGCCTCTGTGTGATTTCTGTAAAGAAAACAGAAATTTTGATTTGAATGAAAAATTAGACTATATTAAAAAGCTTGCAAACGAAACTCCTGGAAAAAGTAAAGAAAAAAGATGTGAAGATTTTCTTACATTAAGCGAAATAGATCAATATTCAATTATCAAAAATTTATACATATTCTGGAGCAGCGATGATATAGAGACTGTTTCACAGAAAATAAAATCTAAATTAAAACATTCTGTTGATGATCAATATGTTGAGAATGTATATCATCAATTATGCGGATGGTGGAAAGAAAGAACCGAGGTACACTTGCTTGATGAAACTAAAAAAGACATTATAACTACAAGAGAGGTTCGAACTAAAAAACGAGAGATATCTGAAGAGTACTGGTGTGATAATCTACCAATTGATTACAGTAATTTAACGGAAGAACAGATCGAGAATACTCTTGAATTGGAGAGTGAAATGGTATTTATTAAACAGCTTGAATTAGTTGGATTTAAAGAGGCTGTTAAATCTAGAGCTAAAAGAGATTACTGTAGAGCACATCTTCAGAGAAGAAAGTGGCTTATTGATCAAGAGATTTTTGACGATGAACTTAACCGTTATGATGAAAAGTTAAAAGATGCATGGGAAGAAAATTTTACTTTTATGTGCGATAAGTTGGACTCTTCTTGTAATATTGTAGACATAAGTAATGAGGGTCAAGAATTATATCAAATGACACGCCAATTTCGTCCTGAATTGAAGATTCGTGAGAGATGTAATGAATCATACATTCAGCGTGGAAGTTATGAAAAATTATCTGATCTATTAAAGGTTGGATGGCATAAAGATTACGATAAAATATTAGAGGTCATTAAAAAATGAACTCTTCAACAAAGCTTCCTCAAATAAAGACAAATGAAGTTTCAATTCTATTTAATCCTGCTTTTTGTGCTGAGATTTTATGCCGATTTATAGAAGACCATAGTAAAACAGATGGTGTTGACTTTCCAATTCTATTTTTTGTACTGCCTATAGTAACACACCCAAAAACAATAGAGTTCATACCCCCAAGATCAAAGAAGACCCTTTCTGAAATTATAAAAGAAAGCCCAGAGATAAGATTTAGACTTAAAGATAGAATTCTGAATTTCATGCCAATAACGAAAAACGCATTGATCTTTGCACTAGACCAAAATGTAATCAGAATTAATGAGAATGGTAAATGGGAAGTAATATCTCGATCTAGAAAAAAGAGAGAGACTGAAAGGGCTAAAATTAAAGAATATTTTGATTTGTCTGGTCGTTTTGGTAAAAAATGTAGTATATATGACTCTACTACAATCTTTTATATGCTGGGGATAAGGCCATGATACAGATAAAAGATATCATTTTATATGGATATCGAAATGTTGAGCGTCGAATTATTAACTCACTTTCCGCAGATGTCCTTCAATTTTTCACAATTTTTCTTGCTATCG
>CAZCKG010000055.1:0-6963 GCA_964498825.1 uncultured Methanosarcinales archaeon | reverse complement strand
GATAACAGGAAAAATGTTATTTTTTTGCAGACATCTGCGGAAGGTCGGATTAATTTTAACGTAGATGACATTAATTTAATAATTGGAGAATCGAACACCGGAAAATCGGCCATAATTAATATTATTGATTATTGTTTAGGAAGCGATGAGTTTAATGTTGCAAACGTTATTGATGAAAAGGTATCATGGTTTGTTTTAAAACTTAAAATTGAAGGTGACTACTTATTAATTGGAAGGAAGAATCCAGGAAAACACAACAGTGTAAATTCCGCTTACATTGAACCATGTACTGTAGACTATATTCCTGAAACACAAGATATCAGGGAAAATACTACAATAGAAGTAATTATGAGAGAAATTGCAGAAAGAATGGGAATTATATTAGATAATGAAAAAGTGATAGATAGGCCAGTACCTACTCTTCCAAGTATCACTTTGAGGCATTCACTCTTTTCTTCTTTTCAGAGAACTGAAGATCTATTGTCGAATAAGCATATATTCTTCAACCAAGACAATACTTTTTCAGAACAAGCAATAAAAAAAACTATTCCATACTTTTTAGGGTATTTTGGGAAAGGTGAGGTTTACAAAAGGGAAGAGTTAGATAGACTAAAAGGAGAAAGAAGAGAGATAAATAAACAAATTCGTGAATATGAGCGTATAAGTGGCAGAGGACTTGAAAAAGGTTATTCACTTATTTCTGAAGCAATTGAATGTAATTTAGTTTCTAGTAATACCAAATTTACTTCTCAAGAAGAGATGATATCATTCTTATCTACCCTTGTTCAAAATACAGAGAATTTAAAAAGTAAAAGAATAAACGACCCTCGAATTTATGACCTTCGAATCGAGAGAAATAAATTATTAGATGAAATAGACGAAATAAAAAGAAAAAATGTCGAAATTAACGATATATGTAAGTTATATGGAAATTATAACGAAATGTCTCTGGATGAATTAGAAAGACTTCAATCAATTCATATTTTTAAAAAATCTCCAAGCTCTGATATTTTGTGTTGTCCTCTTTGTAATGCTGAAATTACCCAGATATCTGAAAACGTAAAAACAATCAGTCAACACATAGATGAAATTACAGTTAAATTGGGAAAATTTGGGAAAGACTATGAAGATATGGAAAAATATCTTAAAAAAAATCAAAGTGAAATAGAAAATTTAAAAGAAAAATTAAGCAAAATAAATGCTATGATTGAAGGCATCTATAAGGAGGATATGCAGAAGTCAGATATTATTGTATCTCAATCGAAAACTTTAGGGCGAATAAGCTTATGGATTGAAAATTTTAAAACTATAGATATAGAAAAACACCGAAAACAGATTAAAACACTTGATAATTTCATTGAGGTTATCGAAAAGGACTTGATGGATTCACTCGTAAAGGCTGAAACATTGTTGAGTAGTGGAGAAATTAGTAGCAGTATTACAAACAATGCAAAAGAACTAAAGCTGGAATGTAGTCTGAGACCAATAGCTTTTAACTTAAAAAAATGTACAATTGTGGCTCTCAATTCTAACGGGGATCCTATTTTCTTTGAAAATATAGGAAGTACAAAGAATCATGTTGGTTATCATCTGTCAGTTTTGTTTGCTTTTCAGAATTACTTTGTGAAGTATAAAAGGCCAGTTCCCAGATTTTTAATACTTGATCAACCAACGATGTCACAATCCTCATCTGCAAGAGATGAGGGTTTAGACTTAGCTACAATAAAGAAAATTAGAGAAATGTTACTTAATTATAAGGAATACATTGGAGAAAATTTTCAATTAATAGTTTTTGAGCATGAACAAAAGGATATATTTGATGAGGAAACATGTAGAAACAAGATTCCTGACGGGGTTGTTTGGAAGACAGATGGATTAAAACTCGTTCCTGATTCTTGGCTAGGTGTGTAATAAGACGAAAATTAATTTAGTTTCTATATAGAATAAAATACTCTTACAAGTTGCATATCTTTATTTTTAGATGTTGTTTTAACCCACTCCATCTCAAAAGTTTAACCCATTAACCCTTAACCTTTACCTTGACTTAACCCCTTAACTTAGAATAAGACTCCCTCCTTAAACCTTAACCTGACCCCCAGAAACCAAATTTTCCCAGGCTTTAACCCTCTCCAAAACGTGGCTGTTAAGGCTAAAAGGTTTATCACTCTTGGCGTTCTGCTTCATGTAATGTAAAGTACCCTTAGAAAACCCCAACTTTTTCCAATCAACGTAAGAAATACTCAGAATTTTCTGCCTTATTTCATGGGAATCAATTCTATTAACCCCAAATTCAGGGCTAACAAAGTCCAATTCCTTGGATTTTCCAATAAGATTATGGGCTAACTCTCTAGCCTTTAGGAGTAATACAGACCCCCAAGTTGTCTGTTTATCCCCATAATTTACGGGTTTATTTAGCATATTAGAGAACTCACTAGCCACCTTCTTACCCCCAAGACCCCTTAATCTCAGGTTATAATTTTCAGTAACAATGAAATCTTTCTTATCCATTGTGCCATTTTCAACTAAATTTATGACCGCTAAATCTACAAGAAACCTGAAAGGTTCCTGTAAATCATAGGCTAAACTGTTTTTACTGGGGTTCATTTCATGTAAAAACCCTACATGAGGATCTAACCCTACAGTATTTATGACCCTTAAACACTCAGCTTCAAGCAAAGAATACCCATAATTTAGCATGGTATTTACCATATCTCCAGAACCCATAGGTCTTCTATATTTGTCTATCCTAGAACAAAATTCGTACTTTTCAGGAATGGCTTTAGAGAACTCATTCCAGTATTTCCAGGCTAACCCTCCTTCAGCCCCCATAATTTCCCTTATGGTTTTAGTCCCATCTAAATTTTTAAGTTCGACTGAAATATCTAAATTAACTTCTGGGTACCTTAATTTAAGATAGTCAATAACTGCTTGAGATTTGCTGAATTTAGCTTCAATAAACTTCTTTGCTGTCTCTACCCTTTTCTTCGGGTCTTCAAAAGCGTGGTACTGAGCAAACTTTGTTTTTACATTTGTACTTTCAGGAGGAAGCATTGTTGTTAAGAGTTTGCCATCCCAATTAAGAATAGAAGTCTGAACATTATGTTTAATCAGCCATCGGATAGCATCTAGGGTTATATTTCCGCTTCTTCCGTAAATGATAATACTGTCAATGTCTATCCTTTTTGGAAAGAAAACATATTTATGAGGTTCATTCTCTGGTGAAGATATGCCTTCTTTAATGTGGAGCTTTCCTCCATCAACACGCATATCTATGCCGTAGCCATCCAATAACAGAAGCTTCATTTTTTAATCCCCATAATCTTCTTCGCGGTATTTAATTCTGATATTGTACTACCCACTACCTCTTCTACAGGTTTATCTGGCTCTATTGGCTCGTCAGCGTTTTTTTCTGCGTCATCTCTAATTTTAGCAAGAGCTTCTGCTGTTTCTATATTTCCTTCTTTTCTCAGCCTGCTTTCAAGATCGAAAAGATCTTTCCTTCTTTTTTCAATTGCTTTGGCTGTAAATTTGTCTCCATAATCTCCTGCGAACTTCGACTCTAATAATCTACCTGCTTCAATGTCCTTCTTTAGATGTTTAAAAATAGTCTCATCATCACGGTAAACTCCAAGGAGCCGAATAGTATGATTTCTTAAATTTGTATATTCAATATGTCCTTCTGGATATTTTTCTAATAAGTTCCTTAATTTTTTCACAAATACATCTTTATCTTTGGGTTTAATTTTCTTATTTATGATACAATTATAGAGGATTTCAAGTAAGCTATATATTAATTCGTCATCGTTACGGTCTAAGTTTGATGCCAAAACGCTCAGTTGACTTGGGGATAAGATATACTTATTCTCATATCGTTTTATTTCTCTTAAAACCATTTTTTTATCAATATCGCTCCCTGTGCTGAACAGTTTAAGCATTTTATCAAAATAACTTACTAACTCAACAGTTTCTCTTAGAGCCAAATACTTGGCTCGGCCATCAGGATCTTCTTCCCCATACCTTTTGACTTGATCCGATGTTAAACTTACAATTGACCCACCCTCTTTTTTCATCTTTTCAAGTTTTCTCTGAATTGTTCTTTTACTTTTCTTGTTCTCTTCATTCGTCTTGCAATCAGTTTCTTTACTACCACTTCTCTTTGGTTCCTTTCTCGCAAAATATGCTATTACTTCTTTAGTCCTTACAAGGCCTCTACTGGCTATGTAATTAACTATTTCAGTGCCAATATCTATGTCATTTTCACTCATATATGTGCCATCTTCTTAAATTAATGATGTCAAACTTGATGTCAAAATAGATGACATCGAATAAATAGTATTTGGTTCATTTGGTGATTGTAATAAAATTCAGGAGGTAATACCTCAAAATGAGTCGAAAAAGTAGAATCGTGATATCAATTCCTATGTATCTTAAGGAGAAATTGGAACAGAAAGCAAAAGAATTCGGATGTTCTCAGGCTGAAGTCCTGAGAACTTCCTTTATCAGGCTTTTGGAGGCAGAAAGGTGAGCCGGCCAAGATTTTCCAAAGAGTATAAAACTTATGGGGAATGGCTCAAGGCTCAGCCTAGAGATAGCAGATATGCCAGGGAGATTATAAGGAAACATAATCTTAAACCTTCAGCTACGCTGAATACTCTCCGTAATATGAGGGTATCAAAGATTTCTCTCGCTCTAAAGCCGTTTGACGCTCTTTCTCCTGATGAGAGAGATATGAGAAATAGAGCACTTCTTGCATTGAGTGATTTGAGAAAAGGAAAAAACCTTACATTAGCAGCAAAGGAGCAAGGGATCAAAATGAAGGATGCTTTAAGGCATCTTGGAAATGCGGTATATCAAAAGAAAAAGAATGGAAGATGGATTGCGACAAAAACGGACAGTATTGAGAGGGGGAGATGGCTCTATTCTAATGGCAAAAAGGTTAGTGTTGTTGTCAAAAGTTCAAGCGATGCTTCCCTTATCAGCAAATATCTGAACGCTGTAAAAATTGACCTTAGCAAAGGAAGAGTAACAACACTTGAACAGTTTAAAAAAATCAAAATAAAAGGAGCAGATGGAAAAGAGTATCCATTTGAAACTAATCTTGCGAAGTTGCATGAGTTGACTGATCAAATAGAAGACCCTGAGTTTTTACAGATTTACGACGACAGAAGCTAACTATAGCAATTAATTTGAGGATTTTTTATGATAAGTAACGACGACTTACTTGTAAAGTTGAAAGAACAAGCAAAGTTTGCAAATCAAGTACAAAATGGAATTTGTGAATGCTGTGGGGAAACAAACCCTTATGCTCTTCGGATTTTTGAAAATCATCACATTTCAACTGTGGGGTTTTCATCCGAAACTTGTGTACTCTGTCTTAATTGTCACGCTGTTATAACACAGTTACAGAACAGGATACCACCTAAATTTAGGTCAAAACAGCTGGATTTGGAGCATCGTATCCCTTACGTTTGGCTCACACATTCAGCCCTGAGAAGTAGAATGGCAGAAAAAGAATTGGAACTGCTCGATCAGTTTTATTGGGGGGAAGGCAGATGGAATGTATAGCTCTGAGGACATTTACACACAAAAAGAATTCGATCAATAAACCAACAATCGATAAAGAACCTGAGATTATAAATTTTCCTAGAATCCTTACATTTGACACAGAAACAACAGCAGATGAGTATCTTAATTTGAAATTTGGCTCTTTCACAGTACATGAGAATGATATTTTCCTTTATGGAGGCTTATTCTGGGATGGTAGACATGTTTCAGAAAAAGAGTATAAAATCCTGAAGAAACATGCAGAAAAGCACAATATACGCCTATTCTCCCTTGAAGAGTTCATCCAAATTTTCTATTTGGAAGTCTATGAAACAAAAACGCTCTGTATTGGTTACAATATCAACTTCGATCTGTCAAGAATTATTCTTGACTATGGTCATGGCAGGTATTCAGGTAAGAATGGTTTTTCCTTCAAACTTATTGCAGATACAACCTATCCACGTTTACGTATAAAGCACCTGACTGGAAGATCATACAATATTGAGTTTACCAGAGCACAGGGTAAATACAGAAAGGAGAAAACCTTTAAAGGCAATTTTCTGGATTTAAGTAACCTTGCTTGTACTTTAACTGACAACAAATCTCTTACACTTGAAAAAGCCTGTGAGATCTTTGATACTCCAATAAAGAAGAAATCAACAGAAAAACATGGAGTAATAACTCCAGGATATATTGATTACAACATTACAGATGTAAAGTCCACTTATGAACTATTCAAGAAAATAAGGCAAGAGTATGAAAGGTATGAGTTGGCCATTCCAATGACGAGAATTTATTCAGCCGCCAGTCTTGGAAAACAAGCGCTTAGTCAGTTCAATATTAAGCCTTTTATGCAACAGAATCCTGGTTTTCCTTCTGAAATTCTCGGTAATCTTATGAGCGCATACTATGGGGGAAGATGCGAGTGCAGGATCAGAAGAACGCCTGTTAAAGTTACAGTTTTAGACTTTTTCAGCATGTATCCAACAGTAACACTTCTTCTTGGCCTCTGGGAATTTGCCATAGCAGATAAGATTGAGTACATTGATGATACAGAGAATGCACAGAAATTAATTGAGGCGTTCACGTTTGAGGATGCGCTAAACAGTGAATTTTGGAAACTATTGAATGTCCTTGTTGAAATCGAGCCTGATAATGACATTCATCCAGTTAGAGCGAAATATGGAGATGAGGATGGAACATTCAATATTGGAATTAACCATATAACCTTCAATGGTTCGTTGTATTACTTCCTCCCAGATATTTTGGCCTCAAAGCTGCTTACTGGCGAGTCTCCAAAGATCAAGAGGGCTATCTGGTTCATTCCTCAAGGCATACAGGAAGAGCTCAAAGAATCAGAGATCTATGGTGTTCACGTAAATCTCAAAGAAGATAATCTTATCAAAGTCCTTGTTGAAC